>JAPPEG010000188.1 GCA_028875345.1 Gemmatimonadota bacterium | reverse complement strand
ACTGAGCGCGGCGCTCGGCCTGCGGCAATTGGCGCGGCTGACCGAGCACACAGCCGCACGCAACCGCCTCGCCATCCGCTATCGGGACGAGCTCACGCGCTTGGGGTGTGGTGATGTGCTCTTGCCGGAGTTCGCCGGCCGAGTACACGCGTATTACAAGTTTCCCGTGCGCTTGCCCGCCGGAAAGAGACGCGAGTGGGTGGTCGCCGAGTTGCGCGAGCGCTGGGGGATTGAAGCGGGTAGTGTATACTGGCCGCCGTGCCATCTGACGCCGTTTTACCAGCGGGAGTTGGGCTATGGCCCTGGGGATTTTCCCGTTGCCGAGGAAGTGCTAGCGCAGGTGGTGAGCCTGCCAATGTTCCCAAGTTTGAACGACGAGGCGGTGGAAATGGTGTGCTACAGCTTGGCAGAAGTATTGGCAGAGATAGAAGGAGATTGTCGTGACGGCAAATAACCGAGTTTTGGTGCTCGCGCCGCACACGGACGACGGCGAGCTTGGCTGCGGAGGGGCGATCAGCCGCATGGTAGAGGAGGGGCGCGAGGTGTACTACGCGGCCTTTTCCACAGCGGCCGAGTCGGTACCGCCGCCCTTTCCGTCCGACATTCTGGAGAAGGAGGTGCGGGAGGGGACGAAGGTGCTGGGGATCCCTGCGGCGAACCTGCTGGTCTATAAGTACAAAGTTCGTCACTTGCCCCACATGCGCCAAGAAATCCTTGAAGAGTTGGTGAGGATGAAAAGAGAGATTGATCCAGGCACCGTGTTCTTGCCCAGCGCCCAAGACCTGCACCAAGATCACCAGACTGTTCACATTGAGGGCCTGCGCGCCTTTAAGACGGTTACCGTGCTCGGTTACGAGTTGCCGTGGAACAACTTGAGCTTTGACTATCGACATTTTTGCGTGCTCACCCGCGCGCACGTGGAGACCAAGATCGCTGCACTGCGCTGCTACCAGTCGCAACAGCATCGTCCGTACACCCAAGAGGAGTTTATATGGAGTTGGGCGCGGACTAGGGGGGGGCAGATTATGGTGGAGTACGCCGAGGCATTTGACGTGCTCAGGTGGGTGCGGTAATGAGCCGGGTGCTGGCGGCGCACCAGCCCAACTTCCTGCCTTGGCTGGGATTGTTTCACAAGGTGGGGCAAGCCGATGTGTGGGTCTTGGCCGACGACGTGCAATACAGCCGGGGTAGTCTGACCAACCGCAACCGCATCCGCACGGCCGATGGCTGGCAATGGCTGACCGTGCCAGTGCTGACGCGGGGCCGGGGCCAGCAGCGGATATGCGATGTGCAGATCCCGCCCGATGGCGATTGGCGGCGCAAGCACTGCCAAGCCCTGCGCTGGCACTACGGCCACGCGCCCTTTTTCGACGAGTATGCCCCGGCGATAGAGGACTTATACGCCGGAGAGTGGACTCAGTTACTCGACTTAAACGTGGCTCTGCTGCGTCACCTGTTGAAGCTCTTGGATTTGGAGATCGAAGTCCGCTTCAGCTCGCAGATGGACCTGCGGGACGAGCGGACCTTGCGCCTGGTGGATATGACCAAGTCGTGCGGCTGTCAGGTGTACCTAGCGGGAGAAGGGGCCTCGAAGGCGTATGTGGACGTGGAGGCGTTTGCTGCGGAAGGTGTTGAGTGCCGCTTTACTCGCTTTGAGCACCCGGTGTACCCCCAGTGTCACGCGGGTTTTGTCGCCGAGATGTCGGTGTTGGATTTGCTCTTTAATTGCGGCCCGCAAAGCCGGGAGGTACTCTTTGGCTGCGCCTGAGGTGTACCACCTGACGAATGTCCACAGCCCGTTTGACGCACGGATTTTTTACAAACAAGCGCAGACTTTGGCACGGGCCGGATACGCGGTGACGGTGGTGGGGCCAGGGCCGGAGGAGTGGTGTGGAGAGCGAGCAGGGGTGCGCGTGCAGACCGTACCGGTGGCGCGAGGGACTGGCCAGCGGATTTTGAACCTATGGCGTCTCCTGCGGGTTGGGCTGGGTGCAGACGCCGCTTGCTTCCACTTCCACGACCCCGAACTGTTGCCGGTGGGCGCGGTGCTCAAGCTCTGCGGTCGCCGGGTCATCTACGACGTCCACGAGCACTTTCCACTGGTAGCCATGGTGCGGCCGTGGGTGCCTGAACGACTGCGACGGCCCCTTGCGCGATTGGTCGATTGGGGGGAACGCTTGCTAGCGCGCTACTTTGTCACGGCCGTGGTCGGGGTGGTTGAAGAGCAAGGAGATCGCTTTGCCAGCCGCCCCTTTGCAGTAGTAAAAAACTACCCGCGCTTGGAGTGGTTTTCTCCCGGTTGCGGTGAGCTAGGGCCTTGCGCACTGGTCCACATTGGCTCGCTATCCGAAGACCGAGGCGGGATGTTCTTGCTGGAAATCATGCGCGAGCTGGCCAAGACCCATCCACAGGCCCGCCTCTTGAGCGTCGGGTCATTTCACTCGCAGGCGTTGCGGGAGCGGTTCGAGGCTCACCGGCGCGAGTGGGGTCTGGAAGAGCAGATACACTACAGTGAAAAGCGCGTGCCATACGACGAATTGGGGGCGGCGATTGCCGCGTGCCAGATCGGTTTGATTCCGGGGCAGATCTCGCCCAAGAATTTGGCCTC
>JAPPEG010000337.1 GCA_028875345.1 Gemmatimonadota bacterium | reverse complement strand
GAATGGTCTCGAAGCTGGTATCTTGGTCGCCTCCTTGTTCCCGGCGTTTTTGCTGCTCTTCTTGGACCTCGCGCGAAAGGCGCTGTTGGCGCTCGTGGTCCAAGCTAGTGTCGGTCCCTAATCTCCGCAGTACATGTCGTGCGGCCTTGTTCATAGGAATGGGCTACCTCCCTGAAAATTGCATACAGTGCGTTCAAATTGGCTAGCGATAAAAAATATAAGGGGAGCGAGTGATTTGGCAAATCCAAATGACCTTAGTTATTATAGATAGGCGGAGCGGAGGCTCGCAATGCCGGGGAGTTCAGACCGAGGCTACAGAGTCGAGATTTAACTTTTTGGATGGAGATACAGAATGAGCGTTTTTTCGCGTTTTTTTTCGCATGAAATAGGTATAGACTTGGGTACCGCCAATACCTTGGTGTATGTCAAAGGCAAGGGAATCGTCCTCAACGAACCCTCGGTTGTCGCCCGCCAAGTCTCCACCCAAAAAGTTATTGCCGTCGGCGCAGAGGCCAAGGAAATGATGGGGCGTGAAAACGCTGGGATCCAAATAATTCGCCCCTTGAAAGACGGTGTTATCGCCGATTTTGAAGTTACCGAAGAGATGATTCGCAGCTTTATCCGCAAAGTAAAAAAGAACAAACTTTTTGTGCGGCCTAAGATCGTGGTAGCGGTCCCGGCAGGCAGCACTGAAGTAGAGAAGCGGGCCGTGCGAAACTCCTGCGAGCGCGTGGGAGCCAGAGAAGTTCATCTGGTCAGCGAGCCGATGGCCGCAGCTATCGGCATGGGATTGCCCGTTCACCAAGCCGTTGGCTCAATGGTTATCGATATTGGTGGCGGGACGACAGAGGTTGCCGTAATTGCCCTTTCAGGTTTAGTCGAACACGAGTCGCTGCGGGTGGCTGGGGAAGCTATGGATCAGTCAATTTCCGAGTGGATGCGCAGAAAGCACAACCTGCTTATTGGCGTCCAAGGTGCCGAGAACATCAAGTGGAAAATCGGGTCGGCAACGGAGTTGGAAACAGAAGAGAGTATGCCGGTGCGTGGTCGCGACACCGTAGCCGGACTACCCAAAGTCATGCAAGTAGATTCAGTTGAGATACGAGAAGCCCTATCCGGTTCTGTAGCTCAAATTGTCGCCAGCGTGCGCAGAGTGCTGGAGAGGATGCCACCCGAATTGGCGGCAGATATCCTCGATAGGGGTATGGTGCTCTGCGGTGGTGGAAGCATGTTGCGGGGGCTGAGGGAACACCTGCTTGAGGCGACGAGTTTGCCTACGTATGTCGATAGTGAAGACCCCCTTTCGGCCGTGGTGCGGGGCAATGCTCGCATTCTCGAAGAGTTTGATAACTACCGTCAAGTTTTGCTCTAACTGAGTTATGACCAATACGCGGGAGCTCATCGTCATTGGACTAGCCTTTGCCTGCGCCTTGATCTTGATGGGCTTACCTACATCCTATAAGACTTCTATCGCCGAGCGCTGTCAAGCCGGTTTAGCGGCATCAGGACAAGCACTATTTTCGCGAGTCATCCGCTCTACACACAACGAGGAAAAAAGCCGTTTCCTCCTGACTCAAAACGTAGCCCTAGCCCTTGACAACATGCAGCTCCGAGAAGCTGGATGGGAAAATATGCGCCTGCGCAAGGCCCTGTCCTTTCGGCCTCGAGACGGAGGTACGCGCATTATTTCTGCCGAGGTGATCGGTCGAGACCCCGACCACATCTACGACGCGATCGTCATCAACGTTGGTCGCGACCACGGCGTAGATAAGGATATGCCCGTGGTGACACCTGAAGGGCTCGTCGGTCACATTGCCCAAGTCGGCGGATCGGACTCGGTTGTGCAGTTGTTGATGCGCACGAGAGTGAGTGCTTTGATCCAAACCACGCGTGCCCAAGGCATCGTCTCGTGGATCGACGGCCAGTTCCGGTTGCGATTCGTCGAATCGAGCAACTTGGTGCGGGAGGGCGATTCAGTCGTATCATCGGGGTTGGGTGGGCGATACCCCCAGGGCATACCGATTGGCACGGTGGTGGCGGTGGATCAGGAGAAACGAGCCCCGGTCTTTTTGCGGGTCATCCTCAAGTCGATTGTGGATTTCTCTGTCCTCGAAGAGGTTTTCGTACTTGGCAAAGACTAAGAGAGTGCCGCTCGCCTTGACAGAGCATAAGCCGTGCCATATCCTTTAAAACTATCTGTTGGCGTGATAGTTACGCAATTTCAACCCATCCGAATGAGAGTGCGGTCTTGACGAAAGCTGATGTCGTGCGTCTAATCGCCGAGGGAACAGGACTTACCAAGACGGATACTGCGGCTGTGGTCAATGGATTTATTGAATCCGTAATCGAGGCTTTGGAACGGGAAGATCACATTGAGATTCGTGGTTTTGGTACCTTCAAAGTCGTCGAGCGGGCACCGCGCATTGGTCGCAATCCACGCACAGGTGCCGAAGTAAAAATCGCCGGTCGCAAGGCCCCGATATTCAAGCCCTTAAAGGAGTTGCGGGCGCGCGTCAATGGAGAAAACGCAGAGGACAAAGATCCAGGAGATAGAAAAAATGCCCTGTGGCAGGAAGAGAAAGCGGCATAAGATCGCTACGCACAAGCGCAAGA
>JAPPEG010000345.1 GCA_028875345.1 Gemmatimonadota bacterium | reverse complement strand
GTAAGCCGAATGGCGGCTTTGGAGGTCGGTGAGGTACTCCCAAACAATATCCATTATCCACCGATTGTATCCCCTACGAGAGACAAACGCAAGCCAATTCGCCGCTCACTTCTAGTCTGGCTATATTAGAAGCGGCTTCACAACTCCATTCTACCAACCGACTAATCACAATGACCGACAAACATCGCGTAGCCTTGGGAGCGATCTTTACCGAGTGCAATCAATTCGGCGGCGAGCCGATTGATCTGTCGTGGTTTGAGCGCTATGAGCTGCGGCGCGGGCGTGAGGTGCTCGCAGCCGAAGACGGAGTGGTCGGCGGTATCCTCAGCGTGTTGGCGGCGCGCGACGTGGAAGTTGCGCCGCTATTGTTTGCCAGCACCTGTCCCGGCGGGCCGTTGACGCGGGATTGTTACGACCCGCTCAAGGAAGAGCTTTTGACGCGTCTCAACGAGGCGCTTCCGGTAGATGGCATTCTCATGCCGCTGCACGGGGCGGCAGCGGTGGAGGGTGGCGTCGATTTAGAGGGGGATTTGCTGGCTGCCGTGCGGGCCGTCGTCGGGGACGCTGTGCCCATCGTCGCTACGCTCGATTTGCACGCCCATATTTCCGCGCAGATGATGCGCGCTGCCGATGGCTTGGTGGCTTGGGAGACCTATCCGCATCGCGATGCCTTTTCCACGGGCGAGCGCGGGGCGCGCCTGCTGTGCGACACACTTGCTGGCGCGTGCAAACCCGCGATGGCCATGGCCAAGGTTCCGGTGCTCACCGGGGCCATTCACGGCTCGACCGAAGACGATGATCCTTTCGCGCAAGTGATGGCCTTGGCCAAGGCCGGTGAGCAGCGCGACGGCATCCTCTCGACGAGTGCGATCTTAGTGCATCCCTATCTCGATTTTGCCGGCATGGGCAGCGGCGGGCTAGTCATTGCCGATGGCGACTTTGCCAAAGCCGAAGCGCTCGCCCGCGAGCTAGCTACAGCGTACTGGGAGCGGCGCTTTGCCTTAGAGCCAGAGTTGTACGCGCCCGAGGACGCCGTGCGCGCTGGCTTGGCCGTCCAGGGTGGTCCGGTGGTGCTGGTGGAGGCTGCGGACTGCTGCGGTGGGGGAGCGGCTGGCGATAGCGTGGCGGCGTTGACGGCGCTGTTGCAGGTCGAATTGGACGGACCGGCGCTGGTGCCCTTGGTCGATGCCCGCGCGGCTGCGGCTTGCCACCATGCTGGCGTCGGGGCCGAGGTGGAGTTGGAACTAGGGCATGGGCACGATCCGCGTTGGGGACAGCCGATTGTCGTGCGTGGCCAGGTGTTGCGGTTGAGTGATGGCCGCTTCCGCTATCGGGGCGGCATTTGGGAAGGGATCGAAGGGCAGATGGGACCAGCGGCAGTGCTCGCGCTGGGACAGATACAGGTCCTGTTGGCGTCGCATCCGACATACGAGTGGGACAACGAGCAGTTTGCGGCCCTCGGGATGGACGCGGCGCAGGCGCGTTTTATCGTCGCCAAGAATCCCATGAACTACCGCCTTGCTTTTGGACCGATGGCCCAGGCCGTCTTCGTGCTCGACACGCCGGGACCGACGCCGGCGACGGTGCGGCACCTGCCCTTTGTCCGGCGGGCGCGGCCCTTTTTTCCGCTGGATTCGGATATGGCGCTGGAGATGGAAGTTTTGCGCGCGGAGGCGCGATAGGAAGAATGATGAAGAAAGTTGAAGAGCAAGAGATACGGCGCGTTGCCGAACACATTGGTCGCCAAGCAGATGCCGAACGGGTCGTCCTATTCGGCTCCTATGCTCGTGGAGAAGCTACCGAGCACAGCGACGTCGATTTACTCGTGATCGCCCCAAGCGACCTGCCGCGCTTCAAACGCAGCCGCGCCCTCTATCAGTCGCTACGTCCCTATCCATTCGCTATGGACTTGTTGGTCTATACTCCAGAAGAGATGAAAAAAGCCCAACAATCGCCCCTTTCCTTTGTTTCTACCGCGATGCGCGAGGGCAAAACGGTCTATGTCCGCCGAGACTGAGCTTGCCCGTCAGTGGCTGACTAAGGCCCAAAATGACCTCCTCAATGCAGACAACAACCTCAACGCCGAACAGGTCCCATTAGATACGGTATGTTTTCACTGCCAGCAGGCCGCCGAGAAAATGCTCAAGGCATTCCTCGTAGGTAATGGGCATCCCCATCCTTTTACACACGACCTGCTGTTGTTACTGCAACATGTGCTTCCAATTCATGCCAATGCCGAACAGCTCCGCGATGCGCTGTCCCTCCTGATGCCTTATGCCGTAGAAATTCGCTATCCCAGCGATGCGTTTACTCCTACTGAAGACGATGCCAAGGAAGCGCGGCAAGCGGCGGCGGAGATCTTGACGTGGCTACGAGAGGCCCTTCCAGAAATTTTTTAGAAGCGTCTTGGCAAGACGAGTACACGGAAGTTTTGCGCTCAGAGGCGCGATAAGTCAGTGGACGTGCCAGAGCTGAAGTGGCGTCCACTTTGCCATGCGGCTGAAATCGGGGTCAGCCGCCAACATAACCAGTTTGTGGCGAATGCAGAGTTGGGCGAGGAGGGCGTCGATGGTTCCAATCTGAATGCCGTGGCGGCGGCACTCGTTGCGCAACTCGG
>JAPPEG010000402.1 GCA_028875345.1 Gemmatimonadota bacterium | reverse complement strand
ACTATCCCGCGGTCCGCTCAGTGGCATTGGTGCCCGTGGGGCTGACCGATCATCGGGACAAGCTCGTCCAGCTCGTTCCGGTGACTCCGGCCAAGGCTGCTGAGTACGCGGACGCAGCCGAAGCATGGGGCTTGCAATTTAAAGCGCGCTTTGGCGAGCGGTTCGTCTATGCGGCTGACGAGATATTTCTGCTGACGGGCCGGCCTTTGCCAGCAGCGTCGTATTACGATGCGTTTCCCCAGCTAGAAAACGGCATCGGCATGGTTCGCTCCTTCCTCGACACTTGGGACGAGGCGAGCCAGAGGCTACCAGCGCGCACGACCAAGGCCATGCGGATTGGCCTGCTGACCGGGCGCTTGGCCGAGCGCATCCTCGTGCCCCTAGTCGCTAGGCTGAATGCCATTGAGAATGTCCAGATCGATCTCCTGCCGGTAGATAACGACTTTTTTGGTCGTGGCATCACCGTATCGGGCCTGCTGACCGGCCGCGATATGGCTGCGAGAGTGCGCGATGGAATCCAGCGGGATTTAGTCCTGCTGCCGCCCAATTGCATCAATGGCGAGGGTTTGACGCTGGACGACATGACCGTGCCACAACTGGCTGAAGAGGCTGGTATCCCCCTCGCGGTCGGGGGATACGACTTGGTCGAATCGCTCGACCGCGTTTGGACCGATCAAGGAGTGAAAATACAAGGGGAGGGGCGGCAGCTAACCGAGCTTGGTTACTACATAGGGCGCGCAAAATGAGCACTCAAACCGTCGAAAGCCATCGCCGACCCATCGTGGCGATTGTCGGTCGGCCCAACGTGGGCAAATCGACTCTCTTCAACCGCATTTTAGGAACTCGGTGGGCCATAACCGATGGCCAGCCCGGGGTCACGCGCGATCAGATATTCGCCGCAGCCGAGTGGGGAGGGCGGTCTTTCACGTTGGTCGATACGGGTGGCTATATGCCCAATGCCAAAGACGCGCTATCCGCGGCCGTGCGCTCGCAAGCGGCAAATGCATTGGCAGAAGCGGATATAGCTATTTTTCTCTGCGACGGGACCACAGGTTTGACTGACCTCGACCAAGAAATGGGGGCCATGCTGCGCAGCGGGGGCGGAAAGTGCTTGCTGGCCGTCAACAAGGTCGATGAGGCAGGACCAGTCGCGCCGCTCGACGAATTCTACCGGCTCGGCTTGGGGGAGCCCCTACCAGTTTCAGCCGTGACCGGGCGGCGTTCCGGGGATTTGCTCGATGCACTCATAGCGCTCTTTGATGAGGCCGAGGCGTATGGGCCGGAATGGGACAAGGCGGCGATTCGGGTCGCTTTGGTCGGTCGGCCCAACGTGGGCAAATCCACGCTGATCAATCACCTCGCCGGTTATCAGGTTTCCATTGTCCACGACCGGCCTGGCACGACCCGAGACCCGACTCAGTTGCGCTTGATTTGGCAGGATAGCCACCTACAGTTCGTGGATACGGCCGGTTTGCGGCGGCGATCTAAGGTCGATGATCCGGTGGAATTCTACAGCACGCGCCGGGCGGCTAATAGCATCGACCAAGCCGATGTGGCGGTTGTGCTCATAGACGGTGCCGAAGGGTGGGTCATGCAAGATGCCCGTATCATGGAGCAAGTGATAAAGTCAGGCTGCGGCTTGGTGGTGGCGATCAATAAATGGGATTTAGTCGCCGAAAGCACTGCGGACGAGTATCGCGGCGAGTTGCGCGACCGCTATCCCTTTTTGCGCAACTATCCAGTGCTGTGCATATCGGGCTTGACCGGGCGGCGGGTTCACAAGTGTCTCGAAGTGGTAGCCGCGGTGGGCAATAAGCGCCGGACGCGGATTCCCACCGCGCGCTTGAACAAGATCATTCAGCAGTTCTCTGGCGAGTACCTAGCGACTCAAGAAGGCCGAGATATCCGTCTGCTCTACGCGACCCAACACGCGATTAACCCGCCGGCATTTACGATCTTTACCAATTTGCCCCGCTCCGTGCCGGGAAATTATCGACGCCACATCGAAAATCGACTGAGATCGGAGTTTGATTTCGAGGGAACTCCCTTGCGCATCGCCTGGCGTCATCGCAAAGGATACAGGGAAGTGCGATCGTGAAAAATCCGTTGCAAAACAAGCTGTATTACAGCATCAGCGAAGTCGCAGAACTCACACAACTACAACCCTATACGCTCAGGGCGTGGGAGAAGGAGTTTATGTGTTTGCGACCGCGTCGCGCGCGCGGTGGCAAAAACAGGGCCTACAGAGAACGCGATATAGGGATCATCCTGTTGCTCAAACGCCTCCTCTACGAGGAGCGCTATACGACGCAAGGCGTAAAGAAAAAGCTCAAAGACGAACCCGAACTCCTGCGTCAGGTTGGCGAGCAAGTGTCTATTTTGCTTGCCCAACAACAGGACAGTCCCGCGCCAGCAGCGGCGCAAACCAACGCCGAGCCTGTACAGGGCCGGGAAGCCGCATTCAGAATGATCGAAGAGACCAAAAAAGAACTGCGCGAGATATTGCGTCTCCTCTAGAGTCGACATTTGGCTAGGGCTGTTAAGTCGTCTTGCCTAAACTAATATGATTCCATATTTTATAATCCCGAGTGGGCGTCATAGCCCACTTTTTTGCTTAAGGG
>JAPPEG010000389.1 GCA_028875345.1 Gemmatimonadota bacterium | reverse complement strand
CCGACTACGAGGAGCCTTTCTTGCGCTACCACGTAGATCGCCCGGAGTTTTTGTTTGGCATGGACATGAACAACAACTTCTGGATCGACCGCTTTGAAAACGACGAAGACCCGGATTATCCATACGACCGCAACCGCCGCGGCTACAATGCGTATGTCGGGATGCACTTCACGCCTGAACTGCGGCTGACCGCAGGCTACAAACGGGAGCGCATGCTCTCGGCCAAGAAGCGCGAACAGACCGCGTACGGGATTGTTACGTGGGACAAGGACATCGCCGGCGTGGGGCGCATCCGAGTCTTCGATATGTTTAAGCGGGTCGAGGACGAGATCGCCGACAATGTCGTCCAATGGGTACAGCCGACCGGTGCCCCAGGAGCGTTGCAGCGGATAGAAGACCCCTTGGCCGCGCCCAACACCTACATCAATTCTGCATTTGCCAGTTTTGACTATACCAGCATCCCCGGCCTGACCGTTACCAACAAGCTAAAATACGACATTTGGCACCAAAACGACGCGCAGCCGGACATGCGCGAAAACTTCCAGTTCTTCGGTCTGATCAACAAGGCCGAGTACCGGCGCACTATCGGCCGCGTGCTGCTGGCCCCCAAGATCAAGAACGAACACCGCCGCGAAGCGCCGCTGCTGAGCAACGATCCCGTGCGCAAGGAAAACGCCCTACTCTTGTTCTTGATCGGCGAGGTCGCAATCTTGACCCGCTCCGAACTGAGGGCTGGATTGGAGTACACCATATTCAGCCAGCTCGAAGACGAGGAAAAAGTGCGGGCCTTGGGCTTGCAGCCAGATCACCGAGAGACGGTGCTTGCCATCCAGTATTCCAATACAGGCGCGTATTTAGGGTACAGTTTGACCACCCAGATGGGCCTGCGAGTCAGCCGCATCGACCGCAAGGGAGAAGACGCCTTTACCGGCGCATCCCAATTTGTGACGGTCTATGCCGGGCTCGACTAAGGTGCGGACGCCATGAGAAAAAGGACGCTATTAGCCTTCGCGCTCGCCGCGCTCGCGCTGGGAAGGGGCGGGGCCGTGGAGATTTACCGCGTCGGCGGCGAGGACCTGCCCCGCCCGAGCGGCGCCGGAGTGAACTTCCATCAATTGTCTTGGAGTGACTTCGAGGAGGAGCAAAGCCTCGACACAGAGGCCCTCACGACCGGAACGCTGCGGCCGATCTTTTTGACACCGGCGACCAATATCGCTCTCACTAGCCCTGAGCGGAACGGGGGGCCTTACGTGCGGGTGAGCGGGGTCGCGAGCTATTCCATCACTGATCTCTCCAAGAACATGATCGACGCCGATCCGGCGACGTTCTGGGAATGGGTGGCAGGCATTCAAAGCCGGTTCACGGGCCAGCGCTACTTGGAATCGCGGCGCGTTACCATGGACCTCGGCGGCCTGTTTTTTGTCAACAGGGTGCGGATCGTCGCCGCCGAGAGCGGCCTGTATCCCGACGGGCTGTACGTGAGTGCCGACTTAGGCGTGCAGAAGAAAGACACCGTATCGGGGTATGGCGCCGCCCGCGTCGGCGGCCAGCTCGTCTTTGAGCTGCCCGAAAACGTGCAGGACACCATAGACGTGCGCTTTCCCTCGGCCCTCGCTCGCAGCGTGGGGCTGTTGCTCCTCCGCGCGTCGCCCAAGGCCCTGCACATCGGCGAAGTGGAAGTCTATGGCGTAGGCTACGCGCACCAAGCATCGTACGTCAGCCCATTTATCGACCTCGGCGAGCCGGCCGTGTGGGGCGACATCCGCTGGCGCGGCCGCCAAGACCCACGCGCCCGCGTCTGGATCCAATCGCGGGCCGGGAAGGATCTCGATCCAAACGTGTATTGGCGCTTCACAGGTCGGGGCGATGAAGTTACGTCGCTCGACGGAGAAGGCCAGCCTCTCGACGCTACGAACTACCTCTTTCTCAAACCAGGCGAGGCCGGCGAAATTACCTACGACATTGACAACTGGAGCTTCTGGTCGTCGCCCTATGCGTTCGCCGACAGCAGCGGCACTGCCATAGCCTCGCCCGGCCCCAATTCGGTCTTGCAACTGCGGGTCGATTTTTTGCCCGTAGGCAGTGAGGGCGGTGAGCTAGAGTTCATCGAATTCTCGGCGACCAAGCCACCGCTCGCCGAGGAGGTGCTAGGCGAAATATATCCCCCCGAAGTCACTCTGGGCGAGATCGCGTCGTTTAGGTATGCCATTCAGCCCATCATTCGCGCGCAGCACTCTGGTTTTGACGGAGTGGAAATCGACGCGCCCTTTGGCGTGGCTAGCGTGGATTCGGTCCAGGCCACTGGCTTGGACAGCTTCGCCGTGCACATCGCGCCGGATTCGCTGCGCTTTGCAGTCTCCTTGTTTCCCCCGCGCACATCCGGGGATTCCGGTGGAGTGATCGAGGTGTTTTTCCGCGCTCCGGTGCTGCGCTACGGCACGACTTTCCGCGGCTGGGTGCGAGACTCGCAGCGTCCCTTGGAGCTGGCGCAACCTATCAATCGCGGCAATGCGGCCAGCGAGATAGTGAGCGAGGTGCTCACGGTCCGCACCTCAATTTCCCGTCGCCTACTGGACGATATAGTGGTGCAGCCGAAGATTGTCACCCCCAACGGCGATGGGATAAACGAGCAGATTAACTTCTCTTTTAAGCTGTTACAGGTAACCCAAGAGGTGCCTTTGCGCGTCGCGGTCTTCGATTTGTCCGGCCGCTCGCTGCGGGTAATCCACGATGGGCAACAGCACAGCGGCGGCCTGCGCTTTTCTTGGGATGGCCGGGACGAGAACGGCGAGCGGGTACCCCCGGGCCTGTACGTTTATCGCATATCGGTGGAGTCGGAAGAAGGCGGCGATCAGCTAGCGGGAACTGTCGCCGTGGTCTATTAAGAAAGGAGGCCCCTATGGCCAACATTCAAATTCCCATTCGCTATTACAAGGATTATCCCGGTGGGTACGACTATGGGTACGAGACTCTGACCCTAGAGTTCGCTGAGTGCGCCTTTCTGTTGGTCGATATCGATGGGCGCTCACCCAATCCGACGACTAAGAACTTCATTGCGCCGGCTTTACAAGCCGCCCGCGACAGCGGAATGCTGGTCAACTACGTCCACAACGACCTGCGCCTAGTGGCCGATCCCGGCAACATCGTGGGCGAGATCTGGGGCAAGACCAAGGGCGGCGACGGTGGCAACGGCATTGCAAGCTGGGCGCGGCAAGAATACAAACCCGAATACCTCGACTACGTGGCTCCCCGCGAGGGCGAGCGCAATTTCCCCAAGTGGATCTGGAGCGGCTTCCACGACACCTTCTTGGACCAGCACTTGCGCAGCTATGGCATTAGGACGCTGTTCGTAGTTGGCTACAGCCGGCGGGCCTGCTTGCACTACACCTGCGCCGAAGCCGTGGGGAGGAATTACCGCGTCATTCTGTTGCGCGATTGCTCAAACGCTCCCGGTACAATCGAGATGCCAGACACGCTAGACGACAGCCTACCGGAAGGCGGTTGGATCAACCGGATCACGCTGCGCAACTTTGAACATCTGATCGGCTATACCACCACGGCTGAGGAATTCATCGCGGCGTGTCAGCAGGTAGGGGAGGAGAAGGTCGCGTGACTCGGTTGTGGCTTGTTGCTGGCGCCCTGCTGATCGCCGTTGCGGCGTGGCCCCAAGGGTTCCGCATCGAATCGGACCGGGTCGCCGTTGACGAGGGCGACTGGGCGGAATGGGAGATAGCCGCAGGTACGGTGCAATTGGGCCCAGAAGGGGTGCGACCGCACCGCATCCGCGAGCAAATAAACGCCGTGCTAGACGCCCCGAACTTTGTGTCAGGCGAAGGCGTACCGGGCGGGATCCGGGCGGCGGGCACTAACTTGGCTGAGGCCGCGAATGCGATAGACGGCCGAGAGGATACCTTCTGGGAGCCGGATGTAGAAGCGCCCTTCCGCGATTGGTGGATTGAGGTCGATTTGGGCCGCTTGGTTTGGGCGCGCAAGATCGTAGTGAAATTCGCGCCGGAAGGTATGGGCGATCCTTTCTTGCAGTTCAAGGTACTCACGTCCAACGGCCTCCCGGCTTTCTCCCAGAGCAAGGCGATCCGCTT
The DNA here is from genome assembly GCA_028875345.1 of Gemmatimonadota bacterium. GTDB lineage: Bacteria > Latescibacterota > UBA2968 > UBA8231 > UBA8231. The sequence goes on along the minus strand of JAPPEG010000389.1, from coordinate 21,641 downwards.
TGCGCAGGCTGGTCGCAGCGAAGGCTTGAACAAATCCCAGCGCGTCTTCGAGTTTGATCTGAAGCCCTCGCAGGAAGCGGACACGGACTTTGTCGGCGACATGTTCCAGTTCGTCCAGATCGTGGCCACGGCCAGCGCGCGCGGCCAAGGGCACGAAGTCAGCGAGACCCGCTGGAACAGCTTGCCAGAGGAAGAGCGCGGCGACGTGCTCTATTTCTTGCGCGAGTCTTCGGGCGTTTTGCGGCAGATCGACCAAGACCAGCACGCAGCACTGAGCGAGTCGCGCGCTGGCCCGATTAAGTACTACCGACGGGAGCGGCCGCGGCTGGCCGAGGTGGAGGTGTGGACCGAGGGCGACAACATCAGCTTGGGCTCGCTGAGCCGGGGTGGGTTGATCGGGGGCACGAGCAACACCGGGACGGAGCGCTTGGCCATTGACGGCGACTACAAGACTGTGTGGACCGAGCAAGTGGGCGTCAGCGACGTCGGGAACGTCGATGTGGAGTTCGACCGCGAACTCCTCTTCGACTTGGGGACTTGGTTCTGGATCAGCCGAGTGGTCATTGGATTTGACCGCGAAAACATCGCCCACGGCTTTACTGGCGCGTTTCCCAACTACGTCATCAACCTCTCCAATGGCCAGCGCAACCCGGACGGCAGCTTGGCCTACGTTGCACGGGCCACGCGGGAAACCGCCGACACAGAGCCGGGCCGCTTCAGCGGGCTGTTCCCCCACATTTTTTACCAGGACAATGCCTTTCCGCTCACTAGGGGACGCTACTTCAAGATGGATTATCGCGTGCTAATCGTCCCGAATTGGGCCAACTCCGGCATCCGCGAACTCCAACTCTACGGCCGCGGTTTCCTGCCGCAGGTGACGCTGCAATCGGCACCTATGGAACTGGGCAGTGACCCGCGCATTTTGTCTTCCGTCCACTGGGCAGCCGACACTCCTCCGGGCACCCAAGTACAATTTCGCACGCGCACTGGCAACCAGCTCGACGAGGAAATCCACTACTTCACCAAGGCCGGGAAAGAGGTGACCGAGGCCAAATATCGCAAGCTGCTCAGCTTTCAGCGGGGCGATTCGACCATCTCGGTGGTTCCCGGCGCCGACTGGAGCTCTTGGAGTCCGTACTACACGGCCACGGGCGCGCCGATCTCCTCGCCAAGCCCGCGTCGCTACGCCATAGTGGAGGCCACGCTGCGCTCGGACGATCCCGGCCAAGGGGCGCTGTTGCGCGGGATGCACATCGCGTTGGATTGGCCTTTGGCCAGCCAAGTTATAGGCGAAGTGCAGCCGCGACAGACGCAGCAGCGCGGGGAGCGCACGACCTTCACGCTGTCTTTGCAGCCGCAGTTTCAAGCCGACAATCGCGGCTTCGACCAGGTGCTAGTGGTGTTGCCGTCGGGGGCAGCGGTCGATCTGGAGGAAGTGGTTGTGGGCGCAGAGCGCGTGCGCTACGGGCCGGAAGAAGTGACGCGGGTAGAGACTGGGACCGATTCGCTGTGGGTGCAGCTACCCGCACCCGTGGCGGAGGGAGAGGGATTCGTCGCGCTGCAATTTTCCGGTGTGCTCTACCTCGCCAGCAATGCGTTTGCCGTGCAGGTGGGGTTGGGCGAAGGGGACGAGCGGGTGTGGCAGCGGGTGGATGCTGGTGCTGGTCGCAACTTGCAGGTGTTGACCCCATTTAGCGGCGGGCTGCTGGGCGAGGTGGCTGTGTCGTCGAATCCGTTTACGCCCAACGGGGACGGGATCAACGACGTGGTGGAATTGGTGTTTCCGGTGTTCGCAGTGCAGGGTGCCAAGGCGTTGGTGCTAGAGGTGTATGGCTTAGGCGGCCAGCGCGTGCGGCAGATGGCTCCAGTGGTGGCACACGCCGCTGGAGTGCAGCGTTTGACGTGGGACGGGCGGGATGATCAAGGTCGTCTAATGCCGCCGGGCCTATATTTGTGCCGGGTCGGCATGGAGGTCGATGCCGAAGGCGAGCAAACGACGATTACCAAACTCGTCGCTAGCATTTACTGATTTGAACCATGGCCGGGGTAAACGGAATTGAAAAAACAGATTCCTCCAGCATACCGCGAATGGGTGAACGAGGAGGAAGGGCAGCAGGATGTCGCTGGCATCCCCGCACGGGGCATCCTGCTCGGCGCGGTGCTCGCCTTGCTGCTCAATGGTTTAGACGCGTACGCGACGACTATTATCCGCGGCTCGTACCTGACCTTAAATTTTAGCACGCCAGCCGCTCTATTCTTCTTCTTTTTTTTAGTGCCCGCCAGCGGCCTTGTGTACTGTCTACGCCGCTCCTTGGCCCTGACCCAATCCGAGCTGATTACCATTTACATCATGTTGGTAGTCGCCTGCTGCATTCCCGGAATGGGGTTTACCCAATTTATCATTCCTTGTCTGGTCGGCTCTACGTACTACGCGACGCCGGAGAATAACTGGGACTTTTTATACAACCAGTACATCCCCACGTGGATGATCCCGCGCGGTGAAAACGTGGCGCGCTACTTTTTTGAAGGGCTGCCGGAAGGGGCCGCCATTCCTTGGGCAGCGTGGGTGCTGCCGCTGACTTATTGGTACGGTTTCTTCTTGGCGCTCAGCGCAGCGATGATTTGCACGATGGTTATACTGCGCAAGCAATGGGTAGATCGGGAGAAGCTGGCGTATCCGTTGGTACAGGTGCCGATGGAGATGATAAAGCGCGAGGAGGGGCGGGCTATTGGGCGGGCGTTTTTTACCAATAAGGCGATGTGGCTGGGGTTTGCGTTCGCGTTTGTCTTGCTCAGCGTCAATGGACTTCACGCCTATTTCCCGGAGGTGCCCGGGATTGCGCGGAATGCGTCGCTCCCTTTGTTCCGCGATACCGTGCGCTTAGACTTGTGGTTCAGCCCACCTTGGATCGGCTTTTTTTACTTTGTCAACTTGGATATTTCCGCGTCTATCTGGGTGTTCTACATGCTGACCACGATGCAACGGGGCGTCTTCAATATCCTCGGGATGCAAAGCACGGAGCGGATGGATTTGTACTCGCGGGAGCCATACCTAGCCCATCAGGGCATGGGGGCGATGATCGTCTTCGTGCTGATCGGGCTGTGGGTGTCGCGCGGGCACTTACAGGCTGTGTGGCGCAAAGCGTGGCACGGCGATCCAGATGTCGAAGATGCCGACGAGATCATGTCGTACCGGCAGGCCACTTTCGGCTTGTTGGCGTCGCTCGGCTTGGTGGGGTTGGGTCTGTGGATGGCTGGGCTGCCGCCGTTGGGCGTGGCGATGTTCATCTTTGGGGCTATGGTGCTGTTTTTGGGCCTGACGCGGGTGGTCGCCGAAGGGGGCATTCCGGCGATGCGGCCCCCCATTATGACTTCGACCTTTGTGATTTCCGGTGCTGGTGCTGCTAGTATCGGGGCGTCTGGTTTGGTGGCCTTGGGGTTTTCCTATGGTTGGCACTCGGAGATCCGCTCGTTTGTAATGTCGTCGGTCGCCAATGGCCTGAAGATGAGCGAGGTAATTAAGAGTGGGAAGCGGCGGCTGTTTTGGGCGGTGGCCATCGCCATTGTGGTGAGCTTGGTCGGCTCTTCGTACGTTACCATGGCGTTGGCGTACAAATACGGCGGTATCAACCTCAACGGCTTGTTTTTTGGCTGGGGAGCTGCTACGTACGGCCCCAAGGACATGGCCCCGCGCATTGCGGCGGAATTGACTGGTCCAAGACTCGACGCGTGGTTTTTCATGGCGATTGGCGGCGGGGTGATGGCCCTGCTGATGTGGGTGCGGCACCATTTGCTGTGGTGGCCCCTCAACCCGCTGGGCTACGCTATCAGCGCGAACTGGAAGACAGGCCACATTTTTGCCAGTGCGCTCATCGCTTGGCTGCTCAAGCTGGTGATCCTCAAGTATGGGGGACCGCGGCTATACCGGAGCTTGCGTCCGTTCTTTCTGGGGCTGATCCTTGGGGAAGTGGTTGCGGCCGGCGTCTGGCTGGTGGCCGATTACATTACCGGGCATACGGGCAGCTTTCTGACGCAGATTTGACGAGGATATATACGCGTGAATAACACATGGTGTCGCATTGCGGTTTGCGTCTTTTTCTATATGGCATCGAGTGCTTTCGCCGCTTCTGTACAAGAGGCGGATTTTGCGCTCGTGGCTTTGGAGCAGTTGCGCGACCGGATGGAGCGGGACGACAAGGGGACGTTGGACGAGTTCGTCGCGGATGTTAGTACGGCGTCTGGGTTGTCGGTTGCCGCGAGTCGGGATTCTTTGGTCTCACTGTTGCGGCACCTAAAGACTCATTGCAAGAAATCTACGGCCCTTGGCGAACAACTCTTTGCGCTGCACGGAGAGCATTTTTCTGAGCGCGAGGCTAAAGCGTACTTGGTACGGGTCGTGGATATGGCTGGCGACCTGTTGAAGAAAGAAGAGAATGTTGGGTTGGAGCCGCTGATCGCGAGGGCGGCGAGCAAAAGCAAGCTGCTCAAGTTTCAAGCGTTGGATTATACTGCGGCGCTGCTGGTTCCATTCGTCGGGTCGCCGATGGCGGAGGAGCCGGTTGAGGATGAGGGCGCGGTAAGCGCCCTACCCGGAACCTTTAGGGTGTTGGTGAGGACGAGTAATAGTGAGGGCTTGTCTGATCAGGTTGATCGACTAATTGAGGCATACGGAGGTCTAAATGAGGAAATCTATTTAGACGACGACATCTTTTTTAGGATATTTAAGGTCTTCCCGCAAAAAAGAATAAAGGCTAAGAGAAAGCTGCTTGCCCTACATGAGTCGGTTCGACCGGCGCTTTTGGACGAGCTCAAACGGTTCAGCCGCGTCCGTTTCACTACGGGTACTTCGGCCAAGGATATTCGCTACACTTTGGATTATATTGTGAACTGGTACAGAGTCGGTTTCTATAGTTCTGACCAACGAGCGGAATTAGGCTCCCAAGTGCAGTTAGCAGTGAAGGATGTACTCAAAGACGAAACGGTGCTGGAGCAGGAACTCAATATCCATAAGAGTTTCATACCGGACTTCATACCGGACGATGATTCCATTCTCGATGATTTTTATCAAAAAGCAGCTCGCACTGTGGTGCAAGAAGTGTCGCCGCTATTTGATTGAAAACGCTCATATCCGTCGCTGAGTGCGAAAAGAGAGTGATATGCACCGGTCCTCGACCGAAACCAAGAGACTGGCCGTCTGCCTGTTTCTCTCGGCCCTCTTGCATTTGGCTGTGGTCTTGTTGACTCCTTCCACACCCGACCCGCAACCGGCCCTTCAGGTGGTTTTTCGTCCGCCACCGCGCACACTGGAAATGAGGGCCTTTGATCCTACGAAACCCGCTTTGTACGAGCGGCAAATGCAGCGGTTGGTCGTCAAGGCTGCGCCATTGCAGCTTGCTCAGGAACCCGCCGAATCCGCTCCTCTTAGCGAGATTGCAGAGCAACTGCCGCCCGAGGCACGCGACGCCATGGCTCACTTGGAAAAGAGGATGCAGATAGAGTGGTCTGACTATGTGAACATCGACTCCTTGCTCTTGGCGCACATGGCCGCCGAAGGAGACTTTCGCGAGGGCTACGTGCGCTTTCCCCTAACTATGGGCGCAGACCGCGACCAAGCTCTGGAGGTGATAGAGCGGGCGATTGAAGCTATGGGCGGTAGGAAGCGCCTACTCGCAATAAAAGAAATGAGCGCGATGGTGTGGATAGAGGTCAACTTAAAGGAGCTAAGAATGCCTTCTTGGCAAAATGGTGTTCCTCTATCGGTGATCTCAGTGAACCCATATCTGTATCCGGTGGCGACTTGGCACTACGAAGGCTGGGGGAATCACGCGGTAGCTAAAAAGAAAAAATACAAGGTAGAGGTTTCGTTTGACCCGGCGGTCCCCAACCCGTCTTATGTGAGCAAAGATCCCAAGCGACAACCGAGGATATTCGAGACGCTCTTTAACGATCGCTGGAGTCAGTATGGAAGCAACCTGCCTCCCGGTTTAGCCGCCATGCGCCACCGGGGTGAAGAGGTCCGTTGGCATTTTATCGACCGCTTTCTGGGCGAGGGAGTGGCCTTGGATTACTTGGGGCAAGAGCGCAGCCGAGACGGGACTTGCTTTGAGGTCGTGCTAGTAGATGACCGGAAGTTCGGACACTATTTTGAGGCGCTCTTTGACTGTCGCACGGCGCTCTTATCCGTTACGAGAGAAAAGCTGACGCCCCAAGAAGAGCAATGGTTTAGGCAAACCAATCCTAGGGCCAATCCGCCGACTTGGATCACGGTTTACGGTCGCTACCAAGAAGTGCAGGGCGTGTTGACGCCCCATCGCTGGGAACGGGCACAGGGGAGGAATACCATCTCTGTATATTTGCAATGGGCGTATGATGGCGCGGAGCCGTCAACAGCCGAACCCGTTCGATAGGAAGTATTCTTGCACAGTGCAAAAGGAAGGTTAGTGCGATGAAAATACGCGATAATGTGAGCGGCGGCCCCGGTATTATCTATGCTATCTACTGTCGTGTATTTAGCAAGGAGGTAGATGCGTGAATAATACATGGTGCTGCATTGCGGTTTGCGTCTTTTTCTATATGGCATCGAGTGCTTTCGCCGCTTCTGTACAAGAGGCGGATTTTGCGCTCGTGGCTTTGGAGCAGTTGCGCGACCGGATGGAGCGGGACGACAAGGGGACGTTGGACGAGTTCGTCGCGGATGTTAGTACGGCGTCTGGGTTGTCGGTTGCCGCGAGTCGGGATTCTTTGGTCTCACTGTTGCGGAACCTAAAGACTCATTGCAAGAAATCTACGGCCCTTGGCGAACAGCTTTTTGCGCTGCACGGAGAGCATTTTTCCGAGCGCGAGGCTAAAGCGTATTTGGTGCGGGTCGTGGATATGGCCGGCGACCTGTTAAAGAAAGAAGAGAATGTTGGACTGGAGCCGCTGATTGCCAAAGCGGCGAGCAAAAGCAAGCTGCTCAAGTTTCAAGCGTTGGACTATACAGCGGCGCTGCTGGTTCCATTCGTTGGGTCGCCGGTGGTGGAGGAGTTGGTCGAGGAGGAGGGTGTGGTAAATGTCCCGACTGGAACCTTTAGGGTGTTAGTGAAGACGCGCAATAGTGGGGACTTGCAGGCCATCCTCGATCAAGGTCTTATATTGTCTGGCCGATCTGGCCACCATCGAATAGATATAGACAGTGTGATAAACGATGTGGTCTTTTCTAAGATACTTAAGGCCGCTTCGTCTCAGACTACAAAAAAGAAAATTCTCCTTGCAATGCATGAGTCCATTCGACCAGTCCTCTTGGACGAACTCAAACAGTTCCGTCGCGTCCATTGGACCACGGATATCGCATCTGTCAAGGACGCCCGCTATACTTTGGATTACTTGGCAGACTGGTACTCATTCCGCAAGGATAATGACCAGCAACAATTCAAGCTACAGACCTCCGTGCAGTTGGTAATGAAAGATGTGCTTGAAGACAAAGAGTTACTGAATAAGCGGCTCGTCGTTAATGCGGCCTTCGAGATGGACAAGGTACCTACTATCGATGATTTTTACCAAGAAGTAGCTCGCACTGTGGCGCAAGAAGTGTTCGGCTGTTTGCTTGAAAACGGTCGTCTGCGTCGCTGAGCGCGAAAGGAGATTGCCATGCAGTGGTCCACAACCGAAACCAAGAGAGTGGCTGTCTGCCTATTCCTCTCGGTCCTCCTGCATCTGGCCGTGGTCTTGTTGACTCCTTCCATACCTAACCCGCAACCGGCCTTTCAGGTGGTTTTTCGTCCGCCGCCGCACACACTGGAAACGAGGATCTTCGATCCTACGAAACCAGCTTTGCACGAGCGGCAAATGCAGCGGTTGGTCGTCAAGGGTGCTCCACGACAGCTTGCTCAGGAACCCGCCGAATCCGTTCCTCTTGACGAGATTGCAGAGCAATTGCCGCCCGAGATCCGCGACGCCATGGCTCACTTGGAAAAGAGGATACGGATAGAGCGGTCTGGCGATGTGAATATCGACTCCTTGCTCTTGGCGTTCGTGGCTGCCGAGGGGAACTTTCGCGAGGACTATGTGCGCTTTCCCCTAGCCAAGATGGGTGCAGACCGCGACCGAGCTTTGGAGGTGGTAGAGCGGGCGATTGAAGCTATGGGCGGCAGGCAGCGCCTGCTTGAGATACGAGCAATGAGTGCGATGGTGTGGTTAGAGTCCAATGTAAGAGATTTGAAAAAGCCTTCTTGCCAAGGTGGTGTTTGCCTATCGGCGATTCCAGTGACCCCTTATCTGTATCCGGTGGCGACTTGGCACTACGAGGGATGGGGGAATCGCGCGGTTGCTAAAAAAGAAAAGTACAAGGTAGAGGTTTCGTTTGACCCGGCGGTCCCCAACCCGTCTTATGTGAGCAAGAATCCCTCCATCCGGGAGCGGGGTACATTCGAGGCGCTCTTTGAAAATCGCTGGGGGCGGTATAGAGAGATCCTGCCTCCTGATTTGGCTGCAAAGCGCCACCGGGGCGAAGAGGTCCGCTGGCATTTCATCGACCGCTTTATGGGCGAGGGCGTGGCCTTGGATTATCTCGAGCAAGAGCGCCATAAGGACGGGACTTGCCATGATGTCTTGCTGGTAGATGACCGGAAGTTCGGACACTATTTCGAGGCGCTCTTTGACTGTCGCACGGCGCTCTTGGCCGAGACCAGAGAAAAGTTAACGCCCCAAGAAGAGCAATGGTTCAAGCAAGCCAATCCCGACTTTCTGCCGCCGACTTGGATCACTACTTACAATCGCTACCAAGAAGTGCAAGGCGTGTTGACGCCCCATTGCTGGGAACGGACGCTGGATATGCCGGGGGGGCGTACCAGCAAAAGACACTCGACCAGCCATATACACTTGGAATGGGCGTATAATGGCGCGGAGTTGTCAACAGCCGAGCCCACCCTCTGATCCTCACAGCTCAAAAGGAAAATTAGGGCGATGAAAATACGCGATATTGATACCATTCTGATCGACTCGCCGGGCCGCAAATGGACGATTGTGCAGGTCTTTACAGACGAGGGCCTAGTGGGTTTGGGCGAGGCCACGTATTCCAACAAGGAGCCAGTGGTCGTCGCCGCGGTCGATCACCTCAAACAGGAGCTGATCGGCGAAGACCCGGCGCGCATCGAGTACTTGTGGCACAAGCTCTATCTGCGCTCCTCGCTGAGCTGTATCTGGCGCATGGCAGGTCCCGTGTGGATGAGTGCTATGAGCGGCATTGATCAGGCGCTGTGGGACATCAAGGGCAAGGTGGCGAATCTGCCGGTGGTCGAACTGTTGGGCGGCAAGTTCCGCGACCGGGTCGAGGTCTATACGCACTTTGGCGGTGCCACGCCCGAGGATTCGGCGAAAATGGCGCGGGAAAAGATGGACGAGGGATACACCGCGCTCAAGGGTGGAGCGCGGTCGCGGAGTGGGGCCGACTTCGGTCAGTACGCGGACGATGGCCATCCGACCGAGACGGCAGCGCATTTCGCCGCGGTGCGGGAGGCGGTGGGGCCGGATGTCAAGCTGTTGATCGATTGCCACGGCCGTTTCACAGTGGCCCAGTGCATCCGCTTGGCCCGCGCCATAGAGTCATCCGACCTTTACGTGTTTGAAGACCCCGTGCCGCCGGATGACCTGAACGCCTATCCAAAAGTGCGGCGGGAAATCTCCATTCCGGTCATGGGCAGCGAGCGGCTGAACACCAAGAGTCACTATCGTCAATTGTTGGATCTAGATGGCATCGACGTGGCACAACCCGACCTGATGTACGCTGGCGGGATTACCGAGGTTCGCAAAATCGCGGCCATTGCCGATACCTTTCACGTTCCCATATCGCCGCACAACACCAAAGGCCCGGTCGGCATCATCGCGGCCGCGCATTTGATGGCCTCCATACCGAATGTGGCTCCCATGGAGTTCGTCACCGGCATTGAGTGGCGGGATGAGATCATCACCGAGCCGCTGCGAGTGGAGGACAGTTGCATCGTGCTGCCGGACGGACCGGGTTTTGGGATTGAGCTGGACATGGATGGGGTGGAAAAGCACCGCTGGCGCGTGGGCGATCCACACTGAAGCAGCCATGAAAAGCGTTGCGATTGTGGGCACGGCTCTGCTGACGGCATCGGCGGCGTGGTGTCAAGCGTACCAACTCGACGAGAAAGGGTTGAACGTCGCTCCGGAGCACTGGCCGGAGTGGGGCTTTCCGCCGGGCAGCTTGGACTTCAGCGCCGAAGGCGTCCGTCCGGCCTTTGTCCGCGATCAAGTCAACGCCGCCTTGGACGCCAGCGCGTTCACCTATGGGGATGGGGTGCAGGGTGGCATCCGCAGTGCTGGAACTGATCTCGCGGGGGCCGTCAACATCCTAGATGGCCGGGAGGATACCTTCTGGGAACCGGACGTGGTGGACCCGCTCGACAAGTGGTGGGTCGAAATCGACTTGGGGCGGCTGGTGTGGGCGCAGAAGGTGGTGGTGAAATTCGCCGCTGAAGGCCAAGGCGATCCATTCCTCCAGTTCAAGGTGCTCACTGCCAACGGCGACCCCGCCTTCCTGCAAAGCGAGTCCTTTAGCTACCTGCCAGCCGGCCACAGCGAGGGATTAAACAAATCGCAGCGCGTCTATGAGTTCGAGTTGCAGCCTACCCGCCAAGTGGACCCGGGGCTTACTGGTCGTCTGATTCAGTTTCTCCAGGTGGTGGCGACGGCCAGCGATTTGGGCCAGGCTGAGCAAATCAGTGCCGCGCGCTGGAACAGCCTGCCAGAGGAAGAGCGCGGCGATGTGCTCTACTTCCGCCGCGAGTCGAACGGCGTTTTGCGGCCGATAGACCAAGCGGCATACGAGGCCATTGAGGAGGAATGGCAAGGCCCGGTCGAGTACTATCGCCGGGAGAGGCCGCGACTGACCCAAGTCGAGGTGTGGACCATGGGCGACAACATTAGCCTTGGTGCCCTGGATCGCGGCGGGGAGATTATCGGCTACGGCAACTTGGGCGCGGAAAAGCTAACTGTGGACGGCGAGTGGGGATCCTTTTGGAGCGTGGAAGTGGGCTTTAGCGGCAATGATCCGGCGGTTGTATTTCAGGACCCGCATCGCAATATCTATTTCGACTTGGGAACCTGGTACTGGGTCAACCGCGCCGCTATCGTCTTTGGCGATAGGTATAGCCGAGCGTTTCCCAATTACGGGATCGCGCTTTCGGACGGCAGCCGCGCACCGGATGGCAGCTTGAGCTACGTCGCATTGACGGCGCGCGGCTTGGAAGGTGGGGAAGGAACCGCGCATCGCAATATTCTCTTTCAGGACAATGTGTTTCCGCTGACCAAGGCGCGTTACTTCAGGATGAATTACACCTTGGTCAGGGGGTCGGCTCGCCCGGCCATCCGCGAGATACAGCTATACGGACGCGGCTTCCTCCCCGAGGTATCGCTCACGTCTGAGCCGATCGAATTGGGGCGCGCCGCCCGCATTCTGTCGTCCATGCACTGGACGGCTACCGCGCCGCCCGGCACCCAAGTGCGCGCCCGCACTCGCAGCGGGAACCAACTCGGCCAGAACATCCGCTACTTTTCGAGTACGGGACAAGAAGTGACCGAGGCCAAGTACCGCAAACTGCTCAGCTTTCAGCGCGGCGATTCGACTGTTACCATCATTCCCGGTACGGATTGGAGCCCGTGGAGTCTGCCTTATTCGGTCTCGGGCGCGCCCATCACTTCGCCGAGTCCGCGCCGCTACGTGATGATCGAGGCAACCCTGCGCTCAGACGATCCAGACGCGGCCGTGCTGCTAAGCTCACTGCGCCTCGCGCTGGACGCGCCCCTCGCCAGTCAAATTTTCGGCGAGATCGCTCCCAACAAAACGGCCCAGCGCGGGCAGCCGCAAACTTTGACCTTGACCTTGCGGCCCGCGTTCCAAGACGGCAATAGCGGTTTCGACCAAGTGCTGGTGGAGTTGCCGCCGGGTGCGGAGATGGACCTGATCGACGGAGCCGTGGGTAAAGATCAGTACGGACGAGATCAGTTAGAGCGGGTGCCGACCGGCCCGGATTCGCTGTGGGTGCAGTTGCCTGCGGAGGTCGCGCAGGGGCAGGACGTCGTGTCGCTGCGCTTTGCTGGTGCACTCTACTTGGTAAGCAATGCCTTTGCGGTGCAAGTCGGGCGCGGCCAAGGGGACGACCAAGTGTGGCAGCGCGTGGATGGCGGAGTCAATACGGGTCGCGGCCTGACTGTGTTTACGCCCTTTACCAAGGCCGTTTTGGGTGAAGTGGTTGCGTCGTCGAATCCATTTACGCCCAATGGGGACGGGATCAACGACGTGGTGGAATTGGTCTTTCCGGTGTTCCAAGTGCAGGGAGCCAAGGCGTTGATTCTGGAAGTCTATGGCTTGGACGGCCAGTCGGTACAGCGCATTGAGCAGGCGGCTGAGACGGCCGCGGGTGTCCAGAGGCTGACTTGGGATGGGCGGGACCGACTGGGCCGACTGTTGCCGCCGGGACTATACGTGTGTCGCGTCGGCGTGGAAGTAGATGCCGAGGGCGAGCAAACTACGAGCACCAAGCTCGTGGCTAGCGTGTACTAGAAGCTGTCTTATATGCCTTGTGGCCGTCCGATATCCTATCGACTGTTACAAGAGGTGCCTCTACACCTAAATGCTAGCGACTGAGATAGCTTCTAGTGTCTGCGTTTTCCGCAAATATAACCAGCAGCCTCTGCATCCTGTGGACGTGCTGTGCCGCCGCCGAGCCGCTTGCGTCCTTCGTCGATGTGGCCGCTGAACTCGGCCTGACCCGAGTCCACACGAGCGGCAGCTTGGAAAAGGGCTATATCCCCGAGGCCAAAGGCGGCGGCACAGCCGCGCTCGATTTTGACCGCGACGGCGATCAGGATCTTTACTGGGTCAATGGCAAAGGCGGCGGTCACGCGCTCTTCCGCAACGATGGCTTGACCGGCTTCGTCGATGTGGGCGAGGCGCTTGGGACTGCGGGTCGCGGTTGGGGCATGGGTGCGACTAGCGCGGATTTTGACAACGATGGGGACCAAGACCTATACGCGACCCAATTGCGGAAGAATTTGCTCTACCGAAACGACGGTGATCGTTTTGTCGATGTGGCCACAGCGGCTGGCGTGGCTACGTCCCATTGGAGCACAGGCGCAGCTTGGGCCGACTACGACCGCGACGGCGACCTCGACCTGTACGTGGCGAGCTATGCGGTATTCGATTCGACTGAGGTTGAACGTTTGGGCGCGCAGTGGAAGGGAGTGGAGGTCTTCGTCGGCCCGAGGGGATTGATGGGGGCTGCGGATGTGTTCTATCGCAACGACGGCGACGAGTTTGCCGACATCACCACTTGGGCGCGCCTCAACCACCCTTCCCCAGGCTACGGCCTGGGCGTCCTGTTTGCGGACGCGGATGCCGACGGCTGGCCCGACTTATTCGTGGCCAATGACTCTAGCCCGAACTTTTTTTATCGCAATCGCGGCGATGGCCGCTTTGCCGACCACTCTCTCCCGGCCCGCTTGGCCTATGGCCGCAGCGGACAAATCCAAGCGAGCATGGGGATAGCTTGGGGCGACTACGACAACGACGGACGCCCCGATTTGCTCGCCACGCATTTTGAAGACGAGTACAATACCCTCTATCGCAACGAAGGCGATGGCACCTTTGCGGATGTTAACGCGGAAGCTGCTTTGGGACCCGCGGGGTGGGCACATGTGGGCTTTGGCGCGGGATTTTTCGACTATGATCACGATGGCGACCTCGATCTGTTGGTGGCCAATGGCCACGTGTATCCGCAGATCGACCGCGCTGGCAGCGGCAGTGCGTATGCTCAGCCTAATCACCTTTTTGCCAATGTTGGCGATGGAACGTTTGCTCAGGTTGCGCTCGGCTCTGAGGTGCCCCGCGTCAGCCGAGGAGCCAACATACTCGACTTTGACAACGACGGTGACTTGGACGTTTTCGTGGCCAATCTCGACGATCGTCCCTCGCTGTTGCGCAATGATGTGGGCAATCGGCAAAACTGGCTGGGCCTGCATTTGGTTGGTACGCGCGGCAACCGCGATGGCATTGGCGCTCGAGCGCGGCTCGTCGCTGGCGAGCGGGCGCAGATCCGCGATCTCGTCTGCGGCAGCAGTTTCCTCTCCAGCGAGGACCGCCGCCTTCACTTTGGGCTAGGACGCGTCAACCGAGTCGATACGCTCGAAGTGAGTTGGCCCGATCAGCACCGCGAAATTTTTACCGACCTGCCGGTCAATCGGTACTTGACGATAGAAGAGAGAAATAGGGATTAGTGATCTGTTTCCATTAACCACAGGGGTAAAGAAACATGCGCTTCTTAAATATTTGCCCATTAATCGCGGCACTGTTCGCTGCTAGCCCAGCGACCGCCGAGTTGTCGCTTCACCAGCTCAGCGATGCGGTGTACGTGTTGCAAGGCGGTGGCGGCAATGTCGGGGTTTGCGTCGGCGACGATGGCATTCTTTTGGTGGATGACAAATTGGCGTCGCAGGCCGATGCGGTGCGCGCCGCGCTAGCCCGTTTTAACGGCCAGCCCCAGTATATTTTCAACACGCATTTCCACGGCGATCACACCGGCGGCAACCGCGCCTTTGGCCAGCACGCGACGATTTTGGCCCACGTCAATGTCCGCAAACGCTTGGCGACAGGCGGCGAATTTGGCAAGCGGCACGTTGAGCCTGCGCCGGCGGTTGCCTTGCCAGAGATTGCGTTTGAGCAGTCGGCGTCTGTGTTCTTCAACGATGAGGAAATCCGCGCCGTTCACTTTCCCCGCGCCCATACCGACGGGGACATCGCCGTATTCTTTGTCAACGCCCAGGTCGCCCATCTCGGCGACCTGTTCTTCAACGGCATCTTCCCCTTCGTCGATCTAGAGTACGGCGGCGATGTTGAGACCCTGACGCAACACATCGCCGCGCTCATCGACCAGCTTCCCGCGGACGCGAAAATCATCCCAGGCCACGGCCCGGTCGCCACGCTCGACGATTTGAAGGCTTATCACCGCATGTTGGTGGAGACTACGGATAGCGTGCGCAAGCGCCGGAGTGCGGGCATGTCCCTCGACCAGATCAGCGCGGAGGGACTCGACGCTCAATGGGCGTCGTGGGAGTGGTCTTTCGTGCCAGCGCAGCGCTGGATCGAAACGGTCTATTGGAGCTTGGAAGCGGGGGTAGGGAGCGATTGATGGAAAGTTGTTGATACGGTCTATCAATGGCCATATCATATTAATTACAATTGAATCAGACCTCTTTTCGCTACGCCGTCTTGTGGAAATTTCTATGGAGGTGCTGTCATGTCAAAGCTCGCCGTTGTTGGATGCTTAGTGTTATGGAGCAGCCTCGCCGAGGCGGTCAAGTGGGATTTCGACGACGGGACGACGCAAGGATGGGCTGCCAAAAGTGCTCTGGGCGGGTTGATTTTTAATCTGTTTCCAGGGGAGGTCGAAGACGGCGTGTGGAGGATCGATGTCTCGCCTTTGATGGTAGGCAAAGGCAATCCTGTTTCGAGTGTGGAATTGATTTCTTATATCATCGGCTACGATTCGCACCTGTTTGACCGGGTGCGAGTCCGGTTTCGCACCGTGCATGATCGCCCTACGGTAGGGCGCATTTGGTTTGCCTGGACCAATGAGCACAACCTCGCGGCACCAGGGCTCGATCCAGAAGGGCTGTCAGAAAACCGGTTTGCGGTCCCCTCCATAGACTTCGCTTACACGACCGAGTGGCAGGAAGTAGAGTTTTCTCTCTCCGGCCAAGATGAGATCGTGTGGGCGGGGCTTCTACGGGATATTCGGCTGCTTTTTAGGTTGGATCAGAACGAAGCGGAGGAGTCCCGGTCGGTGGATGAGGTGGTCGGGCACTTTGAGATCGACTGGATCGAGTTGACCGGCCCTGAAGAGCGCTCGCAGGGCGAATTAGCCCTGCCCCATGTAGCGTATTTTCAGTTTGATAACCCCGGTCTTTTTACGCCACCGGTGTTCCATCCGATTACATCGGGTTTAGGGGGTTTCGGAAGGGGGAGTGGCGTCTTAACCGACTTAGATGGGGATGGCGACTTAGATCTTTTCTCCTCTCGATTTGCCCCCTATCAGGGTGATCCTCCCTCCGGCTATAGACCCCCTTGGGGCTGGGTCATGGCCCTCAATGATGGTAGCGGAGCCTTTGAAAGCGCGCGCATCGGGTATGCCCAAGACGGATTTTGGGTGATACTCGCCCACGATGTGGATGGCGATGGCCGGGACGAGATTATGATAAGGGCAGGCTCCGAAACAGCGATTTGGTCTATCGGGCCGGATCTCCAGGAAGAGGTATTCACTATAAGTCCGGACGGCCTCGAAGCTCTTTGGGATCTGTACTACAGTATGAACGATCCTGCAGGCGATTTTGATGGCGATGGGCGGCAGGAGGTGCCCTTGGCACTCCAACGCAATTCCTATGAAGGGGACATGGGTCTTGTTGTGTACAAGCTGTCTGAAGAAGGAGTGCTTTATGATGAGCAGGTGCTTTATGATGAGCATTTGTTTCTGCGCTCGCAGGTGGTGGTACGCGATTTGAACGCCGACGGAGTAGAGGATTGGGTGTTTGTCGGCGGCAACCGGGCGTCGGGCTTTGGGGTGTTTGTCGAATGGGGAGGGGGCTTGAATCCGACCCAAGAAGGGGAGACGCATCACCTGACTGGCGATGGAGCTAGGGTGTTACCCGGCGACGTCGATGACGATGGCGATGTGGACTTGGTGGTGTTGGATCCGACCTTG
Source organism: Gemmatimonadota bacterium (assembly GCA_028875345.1). Taxonomy (GTDB): domain Bacteria; phylum Latescibacterota; class UBA2968; order UBA8231; family UBA8231. Next base: position 4,884 of record JAPPEG010000389.1, on the reverse strand, counting down.
GGTGGCGTGCATGTGCTCAAGAATTCGGGGGTTGGGCAGCCGACGGCGGTGATGACGTCGGCGGGTGCTGTGCCGGCGCAGTATCGGCTGGGCGACAGCTATCCCAATCCGTTTAATCCGGCTGTGGTGATTCCCCTCGATTTGGCGACGGACGCGGCGGGAGTGTCGCTGACGGTGTACGACGTGTTGGGTCGTCGGGTGCGGCAGTTGTGGCAGGGGTCACTACCGATGGGTACGCACCACTTTACTTGGGATGGCCGCGACGAGATGGCTAGGAATGTGGCCGCCGGAATGTATCTCTATCGGGTCGAGGTGGATGGCCGCGTGGAAACCAAGAAGATGACGAAGCTGCCTTAGGACGCATCCCGTCGGCTCAGTCGCCCGTGGATTAAAGCACCTCACGCTGAGAGTTTTCCCCGGAAAAATTCAGCTATTCGGCCTCTTTTGCCGCTCTTGACAGCGGGGGTGGGGCGTTCCATAATTAGGCGCGAACGCAGCGATCACTTACAAGCAAGGAGGCTTTTCCTTGAAAGATTTTGCATACTGCGCCCCCAGCACGTTGCGCGAGGCTGTGGCCCTCAAGGCCGAAAAGGGCGAGGCCGCCCGCGTCCTCGCTGGCGGTACCGACTTGATCGTCCAGTTGCGCGGGAAGCGATTTATGCCCGACTGCATCATCGACATCAAGAACGTTCCCGAGGCCAATGAGCTTTCCTACGGCCCCCGCCGGGGTTTAGTCATTGGCGCGGGCGTGTCCTGCTGGCGCATGTACAATGACCCCGAAATCGTCGAGCGATACCCTGGGCTCATCGATTCGGCTGCCATTATCGGCGGCATCCAAATACAGGGCCGCGCCACCTTTGGCGGCAATTTGTGCAACGCCTCTCCCAGCGCGGACACGATCCCCAGCCTAATTACCCACTCGGCCGTGTGCCACATTGCCGGGCCGGACGGCAAGCGCCAAGTCGCGGTAGAGGATTTTTGCATTGCCCCAGGCCGCAGCGTGCTCGCGCCCGGCGAGATCTTGGTCTCTCTCCAGATTCCGATTGCCAGGAAGAACACGGGCTCTCACTACCAGCGCTTCATTCCGCGCAACGAGATGGACATCGCCGTCGTCGGAGTGTCCTCCCATGTCACCTTGGCCAATCGCGGCAAGGAGTTTAAGGCCGCGCGCATTGCGCTCGCTGCGGTCGGCCCCACGCCGATTTTTGCCCGCGAGGCCGGCGACAGCCTAGCGGGACAAGCCGTTTCAGACGAAGCCATCTCAGCGGCCGCGGCAATGGCCCAGAGCGCGGCCCGCCCGATTTCCGATATGCGCGGCCCAGCCGAGTTCCGCACTCACCTCGTCGGGGTGCTGGTCAAGCGCACCCTCGCAGGTGCTGTCGCCCGGGCTCGCGGCCAGTTCGTCGCCAACGCCGTGCAGGAAGCGGCTGGCTAAAAATTTAGGAAGTTGCACCGATCAAATGGTCGGCGGGAAACACTCTGCACCGACCATTCGGTCGGCGAGAGAAACGTCTCACTAGCCGCAACATGCGGCCCAAATTCGGAGTTAAGGTACATGAGCAAAGTACACGTCCAGACCACGATCAATGGGGAGTCGACCGAATTTCTCTGCGAGCCGCGCGAAAGCCTGCTCGAAGTACTGCGCGAGACGCTCGGCTTCACCGGCACCAAGGAAGGCTGCAACGACGGCAACTGCGGCGCGTGTTCCATCGCTGTTGACGGCGTCCTCGTCGATTCTTGTCTGATGCTGGCCGTCGAGGCCGAGGGCAAACAGATCGGCACGGTCGAGGGCCTTGCCAGCCCGGATAGCCTGCACCCGGTGCAGCAGAAGTTCCTCGAACACGCCGCGCTGCAATGCGGCATCTGCACCCCGGGCTTTTTGGTGGCCTCCAAAGCCCTGCTCGACCACAACCCCAATCCTTCTGAGCACGAAGTGCGGCACTGGCTAGCCGGCAACTTGTGCCGCTGCACAGGCTACGACAAGATCATCCGCGCCGTCCTCGACGCCGCTGAAGAAGTGCGCCAAAGCGCCTGAACCCAACGAGGAGGAACGCCATGTCTGCCACTAACGGCAGCTACAAAGTCATCGGTACCCGTCCCATCCGCCACGACGGCGTTGACAAGGTCACTGGGCGCGCCATTTACGGTGCCGACACCCGGTTGGCCGGCTTGCTCTACGGACAGGTCTTGCGCTCGCCCCACGCCCATGCGCGCATCAAGTCCATAGACACGTCTAAAGCTGTGGCTCTGCCCGGGGTCAAGGCCGTCCTCACGGGTGCTGATCTGCCCGATGCCGGCGACCAAATGGTTGATCTCGGCGAAGGCCCGGCCCGGCTCAAATACCTGCGCGACAACGTGCTGGCCACGGATAAGGCCCTGTACAGCGGGCATCCCGTCGCTGCGGTTGCCGCCACTAGCGTCCACATTGCCGAAGAGGCCCTCGACCTGATCGAGGTCGAGTATGAGGAACTAGAGGCCGTGCTCGATGTGCGCGAGGCCATGCAGGAGGGCGCGCCCCAACTCCACGACGACATGACTACCCAAGAGTTTGGGGAAGACACCGGCCGCAAAAGCAACCTCGCCACCCACTTCGAGCACCGGCTCGGCGACCCGGAAAAGGCCTTTGCCGAGGCCGACGTGGTCGTGGAACGCGAGTTTCAGACCGCTACTGTGCATCAAGGGTACATCGAGCCGCACAACGCCACGGCGAGTTGGAACGCCGATGGCCAACTGACGATCTGGACTAGCACCCAGGGTTCGTTCACTGCGCGCGCCCAACTTGGCGCTGTTTTGGACATGCCCATTTCCAGGATCAAGGTCGTGCCACAGGAAATTGGCGGCGGTTTTGGCGGCAAAATCCCGGTTTACTTAGAGCCGGTTGCCGCTCTGCTCTCCAAGGCGAGCGGCCAACCCGTCAAGCTGGTTATGACCCGACCAGCAGTCTTCGAGAGCACCGGCCCGACGCCTGGGTCGTACGTCAAGATCAAGATGGGAGCGGACAAGAGCGGCAAGATCGTGGCTGCCGACGCCTATATCGCCTTTGAGTCTGGAGCGTATCCCGGCGGTTTGGTCGGCGCAGCCGCGATGTGCGTGTTTTCGTGCTACGACATACCCGATGGCCGGATTGACTGCTATGACGTAGTGGTCAACAAGCCGCGGAGTTTTGCGTATCGCGCCCCAGGTTCGACGCAGGTGGCCTTCGCCACCGAGCACGTGGTTGATCTGCTGGCCGCTGAATTGGGGATGGAGCCGCTGGAGATCCGGCTCAAAAACACCGCGACGACCGGCACCCGCCGCATCGACGGCGTGGTATATCCGAAGATGGGCTGCAAGGAGGTGTTGGAAGCCATCCGCGACTCAGAGCACTACCAGAGTCCAGCGCCCGCTGGCCCCAATGGAGGGCGCGGCATCTCGGTCGGCTATTGGTTCAACGTCGGGCTCAAGTCCTCCTGCACGGCCAGTGTCAACGCAGACGGCACGGTTAGCTTAGTCGAGGGTTCGACCGACATCGGCGGCACGCGTACGTCGGTCGCCATGCAGTTTGCCGAGACTTTGGGCCTACAGGCCGAAGACGTCAAACCGCAGGTGGCCGACACGGACTCGATTGGCCACACGGACGTAACCGGCGGCAGCCGCGTGACGTACGCCACCGGCTGGGCCGCGTACAAGGCCGCCCTCGATGTGCGGGATCAACTCTGCGAGCGCGCGGCCCAACTCTGGGAGGTCGAAGCAGGCCAAGTCGAGTTTGACGATGGCGTCTTCCGTTCCGGCGATAACGCGATGACCTTTAAGGAACTAGCCGGTCGCCTCGAAGAAACCGGTGGCCCGGTCATTGGCCGCGCTAGTGTGGATCCAGATTCGGGCGTCGGCGGCTCCTTTGCGGCCAATATCGCTGACGTCGAGGTCGATCCCGAGACCGGCAAGGTGGCTATCTTGCGCTTTACGGTCATCCAAGACGCTGGCCGGGCCATTCACCCGGCGTACGTCGAGGGCCAGATGCAGGGCGGCTCGGTGCAAGGCATTGGTTGGGCGCTCAACGAGGAGTACTTCTACAGTGGAGACGGCCACCTCGACAACTCCAGCTTTCTCGACTACCGGATCCCGACCAGCCTCGACCTGCCGATGATTGAGACCATCATCGTCGAGGTCCCCAACCCAGGCCATCCCTATGGCGTGCGCGGCGTTGGCGAGGCCAACATCGCCCCGCCGCCCGCGGCCATCGCCGCGGCTATTGAGGATGCCGTTGGCGTGCGGCCGCAAGAATTGCCCATGAAGCCCGACCGCATTGTCACCGCGTTGGCAGGGAGTAGCTAAAAGCCGTGCCCGTAGCTTGGATTCCCTCGCTGATGCAGAAGCTGACTGCTGGCCAGCAGCAAGTAGAGGTAGAGGGCGCGACCGTGCGCGAAGTCGTTGCCGCGCTCGACGCCTGCTACCCTGGCTTCAAGGAACGGGTGCTCGACGGCGACCGCATCAAGACCGAGATTGCCGTCGCGGTAGATGGCGAAGTCGTCGCGGCTGGGCTGCGGGCTAAGGTGGGGCCGCAAAGCGAGGTCCATTTCCTTCCCGCCATATCGGGGGGCGCGAGTTAGTCAGCCGTAACGGATGCAACACAAAGGGCCGGTACTCCAACAAGAGCACCGGCCCTTTCTTTTTTTACCCACTTTTGGACAGTTTCAGCGCCTTCCCGTCGAGCCAAAGCCGCCGCTGCCGCGCTCCGTTTCGGCAAGCGCCTCGACCTCGATCCACTCGCCGCGCGTCACCGGCGCGAAAATGAGCTGGGCGATGCGCTCGCCCGGGCCGATGTGCTGCTCCTCGGTCGAAAGGTTGACCATGATGACGCCGACTTCGCCTCGGTAGTCGGCGTCGATTGTGCCCGGGGCGTTG
>JAPPEG010000195.1 GCA_028875345.1 Gemmatimonadota bacterium | reverse complement strand
GGTAGGGGACAGCGCTCGTCTAGTTCGTAGCGGATGTTTGCGTTTGCGCGGGCTGCTGTCAAAAGAGGCTCAACTTTCCGTCGGGATCACGGCGCGAACTGGTACACTACCGGCACCTGCGCGGTGTCCGTTATGCTCGTGTCCGTGTGGTGGTAGATGTTGATGCGCCCGGTGCCGCAGTCGCCAAAATCGTCGCAGGAGATCTCGCCGATAATACCCTGAAAGCCGGCTGTCGCGCCGACTCCTGAGCGCAGTGCAGTGCGGTCTATGTACAATTTGTCGTCTTGCTCCACTGCAACGGATTTGATGGCGCTGAGCAGCACTGTTGTGGCGTCGTACGCATGGGCCCAGTACGGAGAAGTAGGCGACCCGCCGTACGTGGCTTCATACGCGGCGAGCACGTCGGCCGCATTCTTGCCGGTTGCCGCATTGACGTTTGCGCCGTGGTCCGACTCTGGCCCGGCGAAGTACATGCCCTCCGACTGAGGTGTGCCGAGGAATTCGGACACGAGGAGAGCCGCGCCTGAAATGAGCGTCGCATCTTCCAGGCCGTCGAACGCCCGCGCCTGCTCGGCGAAGGGCGTGCCTTCCTCTTCGAAGAGGGGGAAGAAGATGCCGTCTGGCTCGGCAGCGGCGAATTCCGCGAGGACGTCCGTCATGTCCGTGTCGCCCTTGTCGATCCGGGCAGAGACCGCGATCTCGCCGCCGAGTGCGCCAAATGCATTGCCAAACGCGCTGACGAGGGCCGCTGTGTATGGATCGCCGTCGTCAACGGCTACCATGCGCCGCAGCCCCAATTCATTGTAGGCAAAGTCGGCGACTGCGTTCGCCTGATAGAGATCGTTATTGGAAGTGCGGAAATAGCCGGGATGGTAGTTGGGATTGGCGTTGCCAGCGAGGTCGGACGTGAGCAGCGGCGACGTGTTGGACGGCGAGATCATCACTAGTCCTGCCTCGCTGATCACTGGTGAGGCCGCTACGGCTGCGGCTGAGCACGATGTGCCGATGACGCCTACCACCTGCCGGTCGGCGCTGATCTGTTCGGCACCTGCTCGTCCGCCATCTGGTGTGCACATGCTGTCCATAGATTCGCCGAGTTCGACAGCGCGACCGTGGATGTCGCCGAAGTCGCGCACGGCCAATTCGACGCCGTTGCGCAACGCCCCGCCCAGCGACGCCGCGCCAGTAATCGAGAGCAACGAGCGGATCTGCACGGCCTCGTCGATGCCGAGCGGATGGATCCGCGACTCAGCTCGCCCGGCGACGGGGGTACTGGTCCAAATTATGCTGCTGATTCTGCGCTTGGCGGCCGGCTCGGTCGGCTCGTTGGAGGAAACTGGGTCGCGATCGGAACATGCGCCAAGGGTTAAGGCGCAGGTGAGGAAAAATAGAGCGGATTGCATGGGAACCTCCTTTGTGAAGTAGGGTAAATGCCTTGATTAATGGTAGCGAGGCTCACAGCGCAAACCATAAACCTCCGGTAACTGTCTCACTTTGGATAAATGCCCAAAAATTCGCGGGCCGAGTGGTGCGGCTCCGAGGCCGAGCGGGCATCGGGATCGTTGACTACCGCGGTAGCGGGCGGCACTACGGGTTGCCCGTGGGCTAGAGGGTCGTCGGTGTTTTGCATCCATTGGTCGAGGCGTTGGCGCAGCTCCGCTAGATGATCTTGGCAATTGGGGTCTGCGGCCAAGTTGTGGGTTTCGTGCGGGTCGAAGACCAAGTCGTAGAGCCGTTCGCGCTCTAGGGGGCGTTGCCGCCAGCCTTGGTCGATAAAATAGTCTTTGGTCAGGCTGTCGTCGCAATTGGGCATGACTGGATGTTGGCGCTGGTCGAAGCGGCGGATGTACTTGAAGCGCGGCGTGCGGATACAGCGCTGGGGTTCGTAGTAGGTGTGGTAGTTTACTTCGGCGAAAATTTCATCGTGGATTTCTTGGGCTTGGCCGTTTACCAGCGGCAGGAGCGAGGTGCCCTGCACGTGGTCGGGCAAGGCGATCCCGGCTAAGGCGCAGACCGTTGGATAGATATCGATTTGGCTAACCAAGGCATCGAGTACTTGGCCGCCGCTGAAGCCTCCTGGGCCGCGCAGCATCAGCATGACGCCAAGGCCGTGGTCGGTGAGGTTGCACTTCATGGTGGGGAAGGCAATGCCGTGGTCGGTGGTGCAAATGACCAAGGTATTGTCGGCCAAGCCGCTGTCTTGCAGGGCGGCGAAGACGCGGCCCATTTTGGCGTCGAGGGTGCGGGCCGCGTCGATGTAGGCGGCCATGTCGCGGCGCGTCTCGGGCGTATCGGGGAAGGGCGCGGGTGGCCGCACATAGCGCGGATCGGTGGGATCCTCGCCGTGGGGCTGGGGCGCAAAACCGCGTCGCTGGCGATGGGTTTCGCTAAAGCCCACGTCCAAGTAAAAGGGCGCGCGATGATCTTCGGCCAAGAAGGCGGCGGCCCGGTCTTCGGTTTGGGTATCGGGGGCCTCTTGGGGTAACAGGCGGGTGAAGCCGCCATCGTTGACGTCCGCTACCACGTGCTGGAAGCCGGCCATGGCCGTGGTGTAGCCGGCCTTTTGCAGGGCGTGGGTCAGCAACCGTTCGGGGTGGGGCAAGGTCCAGCCTCGGTTGACCAAGCCGGTCATGCCGCAGGAATGGGCCCAC
>JAPPEG010000091.1 GCA_028875345.1 Gemmatimonadota bacterium | reverse complement strand
AGGCCCGCCAGTTGCAGTTGGACGGCGTCGATTTCCATTTGTCGGGCATGGACCGAAGCGTCCAGTATATCAACCACATCAAGAGCCTCTGTCTCAAGAGCGGCTTGAACATTGGCTATGCCGGGGCCGGCAGCTTTGTCGGGCGGCCCGAGGATCGGGCCAAGCGGATGGAGCAAGGCCGCGCCGACGTCGATGCCGCAGCGTTGCTAGGAGCGCAGGTACTGCGCGTTTTCGCGCGCCACAAGTGGCCGAGCACCGTCGAGGAACAAGAGGCCCTATGGCGTCTGATGGTCGAGGATTTCCAAGCGATTGCCGACTATGCGGCCCAACGCGGGGTCATGGTCGCCTTGCAAAACCACGACAACGGCAGTTTCGCCATGACCGCGGACCAAGTGTTGCGCATTCTGCGCGACACCGAGCGCGACAATTTCAGTTTTCTGTTGGATACCGGACAGTGGCTGGGAGCCATTGGCTCGCATCCGCGCGGCGAGTTCGATCCGAATGTCGATTTGTACAAAGACTATCTGGAGCCGACCGCGCCTTTTGCCACGTACGTGCGGGCCAAGATCTACAAGATCGACAGCGGCGTTGAGGAGTTTATCGACTACAGGCGCGTGTTAGAAATTCTGCGCGGAGTGGATTTCAACGGCACGATCGGCTTGGTCTTCGAACTGGGCGAGTTCAACAGTTGCAGCCATGAGGAATGCATGCGCCTAGCCGTGGCCCATTTGCGCGAAGTAATCGCCGCTAGCTGATAAAACCGTCTGGAGCGGGTTCGCCAGCTTGTTTGGGTTTAGGCATGGACTTTCGTTTCTACATTGACCCCGCCACCGATCAGCCCCACATTTACAATCACGACGTCGAAGAGTACGAAGTAGAAGATGTGATGCGCAACGCATTGGAAGATCGCCCTGCTCGCAACAACACCCGCGAAGCCCTAGGACAGACCCGAGGCGGCCGATATTTGCGCATCATCTACGTGCGCGACGATTACCCTGCTGATAGCTTCTTCATTATAACCGCTATTGAGCTACGCGATAACGAATTGCGAGCTCTCCGCCGACGCCAGCGCAGGAGGCGATAAGATGGATAAAAACAAATATCCCAGAGGGTGGAATCAGCAACGCGTCCAAGAGGTCGTTGACCATATCGAAACCCGGACGGAAGAGGAGGCCATCGCCGAAGACGAAGCCGCCTTCGAGCAGGGTTATACCGCGATGCAGGTTCCCCGTGAACTGGTACCTATCGTGCGCCAACTCATCTCTCTGATGGATCAGAGAAGCGATGTTGCTACCTAATCGCTATAGATCTACGGCCAACCAGAGAAAAAGGAATAGCCATGTCCGCACCTGATCCCAGCACCGCCAAGCCCCTCCTCTTCCAACAGAGCCGCGTCGGCTACGTCGATATAGACGCGGTTGACCTGCCCCGGACCAACGCTGCCGGCAAGCCCGTAGTTGATCCGACGCCAGAACAGAGGTACTTGTTCGACACCCAAGGTTGGCTGTTGATACCAAGTCTACTCAGCGATGACGAAGTGGAGGAGATGCGGGCTTTCTGCTACCGCTTGCACCAAGAGCCCGAATCGCTGCCAGAGCCGCAGCGCAGCCCTATTGGCGGCCCCTTGGAAGAGCTGACCGACCACCCCTTTATCGTCGGTTTTATGAACGAATTCCTCGCCAATCCCGATCTGTCGAACCAAGACTGCTACGGTTTTCGCATGGAATCGACCAGCCTAGCTATGCGCCAGACCGGAGAAGGGGGCTTTGGGCCCCATAACGGCAATGGCCTGTGGCGTCTGCCCGGCGACGGACACAATTACCGCTGCGTGCCCGGCAAGGCGCGCAGCAGCTTGACCTGCGTAGTGTGGGAATTAAACGAGGTCGATGCCAGCGGCGGCGGCACTCTGTTCATCAACGGCAGCCACAAGGCCGCCTTTCCCTTGCCCGCTGGAGCCCAGAGCCTCGATTCGGACCTTTGGACTCGATACACGTGTCCGGCCGGCTCCCTGCTCATTTTCGCAGAGAGCACCACTCACACCGCTTCTCCGTGGGGCAGCACCGACCACGAGCGCTGCGCCATCTTCAGCCGCTACAATTACGTCGATAGCAAATGGCACAAGTGGCAGCCCCATCCCGAGGCGCTCGAAGCCATGCCGCCTAAGCGCCGCACGCTCTTCCGGCCCGTCCACGTCGAGGGCAATCTGATATAGTGTACGAGGAGCAGTAGGATTCGATCCGACTAGCTCAAATGAGTACAAAGCTAGTGATCGTCGCCCGAGTAAATCCACATAGATTGAGTCTTACCAGCCCGTTCAAAACCGAGCTTATCGTAGAAGTTGATCGCCTCACCATCCGCAACCAGTATGTGCTGATGAAAGCCTTCGTACACCGACATGAGTCTTCTCATCAAGGCCGATCCAATGCCCCGTCGTTGATAGTCGGGATGAACCAGCAAATGGGGATAGTACACCACTAAATGACCGTCAGAGATCGCATTGCCTAGTCCTATCAAACGATCTTCATCCCAAGCAGTCCATAGCGAATGTGAGTTTAGTAGGCCGTTGCGCAGCGCAGTCGGCTTCTTGGCCGCGGACCAACCATTCGCTACATATAGTTCCCGTATGGCTTCCAGCGAAATATCCCGCGTATCGCTATAGGAAATCGTTT
>JAPPEG010000184.1 GCA_028875345.1 Gemmatimonadota bacterium | reverse complement strand
AGGTTGCCCAAGAAGCGAGGCTCAATGCGCCAAGCTTCTGGATCAAACGTCCACAGTTTTTCGCCACTAGCCCCGTCGAGGGCGACGAGGATATTGAACGGCGAGGCGTAATACAGCACCCCATTGACGGCGATCGGCGTACCGCGGTGCTCGTCAAAGTCTAGGTCTAGATCGGCTGTCTCGTATATCTGCTGATCGGGCGGGCGAAAGCGCCACACTACGCGCAATTGGTCGAAGTTGCCTGGGCCGATCTGGGCGGCGGGCGAGTACTTGGTGCCGCCTAGATCTGAGGTGTAGTAAGGCCAATCGACTGCTTGGGCCGAGGCTACTGCTATCAACATCAGCCAGACGCTCAGGATGCTGTAGGCGCGTTTATTCACTCGTTGCTCCTTTCCTTTCTGCGCGGTTTCTATAAGCGTCTTAAAACGGACGACGGGGCGTTGAACAGTGTCAAAACCCCGCCGCCGTTTGTTTCCAGCTCTCCTGAAGGCACATATTACTCCCATTCCCTCCAACAAACGGATGCCCCTATGCCCATCACCCGCCCCATCGATACCTTGGTCCTCGGCGGCGGCATGGCCGGCACCTTTGCCGCGCTCGCCGCCAAAACGCCCGATACCACTGTTGCCATCGTCGAGCCAGCCAATGTCTTGGGAGGCCAAGGCACGGCCGGGGGCGTCGCTGGTTTTTGCGGCGACAGCCAGCGCGTCAACGCTCCTTTTGCCCGCCTCATCGAGACCTTGGCCCAGCACGAGCTCATCGCCGAGTACGACCCACTCGCCGACCGCCGCGCGTACGACTTGGAATTGTGCGCCTTCTTTTTGCAGGAAATGGTCGCCGCAGCCGGCGTCGAAATCCTCTTCCACGCCCGCGCCTTAGCGGCGCAACGCGCCGGTGAGCACATCGCCTCGGTCGAGGTTGCCTGCGCCTCTGACCGCATCGAGTTCCAGCCCGGCATGGTCGTCGATGCCACAGGCGACTGCGCCCTAGCCCACGCGGCCGGATTCGAAACCACCCACGAAGGAGCCAACAAACAACTGCCCATGAGCCTTTACTTTGTGCTGTGGGACACCGGCCGACCCGTCACCCCCTTCTTGCCGCCGGGCTGCCCGACTTGGGACGACGACGAGTCCTTGCCCATGACCACCTTACACGTGTTCCCCTCCGGCAAGGTCGAAGTCAAGATGAAGGTCGTGGGGTTTGACGCGGCCGATGGCCAGAGCCTGTCCCGCGCCGAACTACATGCGCGGCGGCAGATGATGGGCCTGATTTACTACTTGCAGACTAAGGGCTATCGCGGCACCCGGCTCGACACCCATGTCCTCGCCTCGGTCTCCCGGCACATCGGCGCTCGCGAGGGACGGCGCATTGTCGGCGAATATCTCCTGACCGAGGAGGACGTCACCCATGCCTGCACTTTCCCCGACGCAGTGGCGGTAGGCACCTACCATCTCGACTACCACTGGCCCGACCGAGTCGAGCGCGCCGGCACGGGCATTACCACCATGGTCGAGCCGTATCACATCCCCCTGCGCAGCCTAGTGCCCAAAGGGGCCGCTAATCTGCTAGTGGCGGGGCGCTCGGCCTCGGGCGACCAGATGGCCATGAGTTCCTTTCGCATCCAAGCGACCTGTGCCCAGATGGGCTTTGCGGCCGGCACGGCGGCGCGGATCTGCCAGCGCGAGGGACGCGACTTGCAGGACGCGCCCCTCGCCGCAGCCGCAATCCAGCAAGCCATTGAGGCCGGCGGCCAGTCGCTCGATCTGTCCGCCTACGGCGACTACCTGCGCCATTTAATCCACATCCGCGAGCACCTCTTTGCCGACGACCGGCCCTTCGCCCAGTGCCACGCCTCTACCTTGGTGCAGCTCAAAAACGGCGGGTTTCTCGCCACGTGGTTTGGGGGTACCCGCGAGGGCCAAGCGGATGTCGGGATCTGGGGAGCCGAGCGCCGACACGGGCGTTGGTCGGCCCCGCGCTGCTTGGCCAAGGTGCGGAACTGCCCCCACTGGAATCCAGTGCTCCATGCCAGCGGCGACGGCTGCGTCTATCTGTTCTTCAAGGTGGGTGAACGGATCGCCGATTGGGAGACTTGGGTTGTAGAATCGACCGACGATGGCCAAACTTGGACTGAGCCGCGGGCACTAGTGCCGGGCGACCAAGGCGGACGCGGGCCGGTCAAAAATAAGCTCCTCGTGCTCGCCGACGGCACGTGGCTGGCCGGGGCCTCGCTGGAAAAAGAGGGATGGGAGGTCTTTGTCGATCGCAGCACAGACCGAGGCGCGACTTGGGAAGCCAGCGATCTCATAGCACGCGACCGCTCGCTTTTTACCGGCCGCGGCGCGATCCAGCCAGCACTTTGGGAATCGGCCTCGGGGCAGGTGCATATGCTGGTTCGCAGCACCTGCGGACGGATCGGCCGCAGCGACTCAGCGGACGGAGGGCGGACCTGGTCGCCGCTCTATCCGACGGACCTGCCCAACAACAACAGCGGCCTCGACGTAGCCCGCCTCCACGACGGCACCCTCGCCCTCGTCTGCAACCCGGTGGAGCGTACGCGCACCCCGCTCTCGATCCTACTCTCAGCGGACAATGGACAGACGTGGCCGCGCCGCTTGGACTTAGAAACCGCCGATGGCGAGTACTCCTATCCGGCGATCATCCCTACCCAAGTCGGCATGG
>JAPPEG010000217.1 GCA_028875345.1 Gemmatimonadota bacterium | reverse complement strand
TCGAGCAAGAGATCGTCCAGCGCCAAGAGGAACAGCTCAAAAGCGTCGAGGGACTGGTACTGATGACCAGTGAGAGCAACGACAGTCGCGGAGTCGTCTCCCTCGAATTCAACGTCGGCGTCGATCCAGACGCGGTGTTGCTGTTAGTCTCCAACAAGCTCGATCAAGTATTTGGCTATCCGCTCGACGCCGAGCGGCCCGTGATCTCGGCCGGCGGCAGCGGCCCAAGCGGGGCCATCACCTGGATTATGCTCGAACCCCTGCCGGAGCGCGACGATCTAGATATCGAGCGCTACCGCGACTACGCCGAGGAAGTCGTCAAAACCGCCCTCGAGCGCGTACCTGGCGTGTCTCGGAGCGACATCTATGGCGGCTACGACCGCCAACTCCAAGTCATCGTCGATCCGCAGGCCATGGCCGCACGCCAGATCACCGTCCAGGACCTAGCCCAAGCCCTCACCCGCGAAAACGCCAATACCAGTGCCGGGACCTTTGACGAGGGCAAGCGCCGCTACATCGTGCGTACCGTCGGCCAGTACCAGCAACCCAGCGACATCGAGCAGGTCGTCGTCCGCTCGGCCGATGGCACCCGGGTCACGGTTGGCGAGATCGCCCGCACCCGCCTCGGCTACGTCCGCACTGTGGCGGCCGTGCGGCAAAAGGGCCGACCCGCCATTGCCATCAACGCCCAGCGCGAGACCGGAGCCAACGTCCTCGAAGTCATGGACGGCATCCGCCGCACCATCCGCGAACTCAACGAGGGGCCGCTGGCCCGCGAAGGTCTCCACCTCACGCAGGTGTACGACGAGACCAACTACATCGACAGCGCCATCAACTTGGTGCGCTCCAACATCCTCATCGGCGGCACACTGGCCGTGACAGTGCTCTTCATTTTTCTGCGCAGCGTCAGTTCGGTGGCGATCATCGCCACATCCATCCCGATTTCAATTGTCGGCACCTTTTTGGCCATGTGGCTTTTGGGCCGCAACATCAACGTCATTAGTTTGGCCGGGATGAGCTTTGCGGTGGGCATGGTCATCGACAACGCTATCGTCGCGCTCGAAAACATTTTTCGCCACCAGCAGATGGGCAAAACCCGCATCCGCGCGGCTTTGGACGGGGCCTCGGAGGTGTGGGGGGCGCTCCTCGCCAGCACCTTGACCACAGTGGCCATCTTCCTGCCCATCGTCTTCGTCGAGGACGAGGCCGGTCAGCTCTTCCGCGACATTGCCATTGCGGTTTCCTGCTCGGTGGTACTCAGCTTGATCGTGGCCATCTCCGTCATCCCCAGCTTGGCCAACAAGATCCTCGGCGGCGACAAACAGCGCGGGGACGTGCTAGCCGCCTGGGGCGACCGGGTGCGCAACTTTATCGCCCAAAGCGTCTTCCGCATCAGCGGCAGCACGGTATTGCGCTTGGGCGTCATCACCGGGCTGATTGGCCTCTCGCTGGTCATCGCCTGGACCCTGCTACCCAAATCCGAATATCTACCCACTGGCAACCGCAACCTAATTTTCGGCATCGTCCTGCCGCCCCCCGGCTACAACCTCGACGAGCTAATCCAAGTCGGCCAGACCATCGAGGATGTCCTAGAGCCCCACTGGGAGGCGGCCGCAGCCCCCGATAGTCCCCAAGCTCAAGCGCTGCCGGGACCGCCGATTGCCAACATGTTCTTCGTGGCGTTTGGCCGCTCGGCCTTTATGGGCGCGCGCTCTACCGACCCGGAGCGGGTGCGCGAGTTGATCCCGATCATCCAAGGGCCAGTCTTAGGCGGGGTACCAGGCACCTTCGCCATTGTGCAGCAGTCGAGCCTCTTTCAGCGCGTCACCGGCAGCGGACGGTCCATCGACATCGAGATCACCGGGCCCGACCTAGGCCGCCTCATCGGGCTGGGAGGCCGAATCTTCGGCCAAGTCCGCCAAGTCGTGCCCGGTGCCCAAGCCCGCCCCATCCCCAGCCTCGATTTGGGCAATCCAGAAGTCCGCATCCTCCCCGACCGCGTGCGCGCCGCCGATTTGGGGCTTTCGGCGCGGGACATCGGCTCGGCGGTCAACGCATTATTAGACGGTGCCCTCGTCGATGGCTATCAGTTTCAAGGTGAGGAAATCGACTTGGTGTTGCGAGGCGAGGAGGATTGGTTCCGCACCCAGGATATTGAGGCTCTGCCCATCTACACCCCGCGCGGCCAATTGGTGCCGCTCAGCGCCGTGGCTCGCGTCGAAGTTACCACCGGCCCCGAGCAGATCAACCACATCGAGCGCAGCCGGGCCATCACCGTCCAAGTCATCCCCCCCGAGACCATCGCCCTAGAGACGGTGCTCGATGACATCCAGAGCCAGATCGTCCAACCCCTCGTCGATTCAGGCGAGCTGGTCCCTCCCTACCAGATCCAGCTTTCCGGCTCGGCCGACGACCTGCGACGTACCCGCCAAGCGCTCCAGTGGAACTTCCTGTTGGCCTTGGTGATTACCTATCTGTTGATGGCCGCGCTTTTCGAGAGTTTCCTCTACCCATTCGTCATCATGCTCAGCGTACCGCCGGCGCTGGCCGGCGGCATCCTCGGGCTGGAAGTCGTCAACCTCACGCTGACCTATCAGCCGCTCGACATCCTCACCATGCTCGGCTTCGTCATCCTCATCGGCGTGGTGGTCAACAACGCCATCCTCATCGTCCACCAGACGCTCA
>JAPPEG010000049.1 GCA_028875345.1 Gemmatimonadota bacterium | reverse complement strand
TCCCGCGCCCAGCTTCCGGAGGGATGGCTCGAGTCAGCGACGGGTGCGGGTGTACCGGGAGCTTCGGAGGGCACCGGGTTGGCGGATGCTGTCGGGGACCACTTCACTCAAGCTCTCGCAGGTGCCCTCGGCGACGCTTTCGCGTTGGCCGCCGCGGTCGCGGCCCTCGCGCTGGTTGCGACGTTGTTCCTCCCCCGGCGGACGGGGAATTAGAAAAGATATGGGCGCGGTGGCAGTCCTTGGCTCGGCGACGATTGATCGCGTGGTGCAAGGCGGCGTGAGTGCGCACAAGCGCGGGGGGGTGGTCGCGTATGCTGGGCTGACCTTTGCCGAATTGGGCGTGGAGACGCGGGTGTTGACTAATGTCGCCGCGGCTGATCGGGCGATGCTGGCGGTGTTGCAGCAGCGGGGTATTGCAGTCTATGTGGGCGAGAGCGCGGCGACGACCTGTTTTGTCAACTACGTGGATGGCGATGCACGGCGTCAGAAGTTGCTCGCTTGCGCCGCGCCGATTGCCGCAGCGCAACTCGGGCCGGTGCTCGCCGGCGTGGAGCACGTGCATTTGGGGCCGTTGCATCCGCGTGATCTGGCCGCGGATGTACTGACGGCGATAGACGGCGTGGTGAGTTTGGATATTCAAGGCTATGTGCGGCGGATTGAGGGGACGCAGGTGTACCAAGGGGTTGCTAGCGGTCTGTATCCCGCTCTGCAATCCGCGGACTACGTCAAAACTTCCAACGATGAATTAGAACTCGTGCTCGCCGATTGCGGCCTGACGCTGGACCAGTTGATGAGAGATTGCTCGGTAGCAGAGTGGATCGTCACCGAAGGCTCGCACGGCGGCTGGGTTGCAAGTCGGGAGGGACAGCGGACGAAGTTTGCGTCGGCTCCGGTGGCGATGGTGGCTGATCCAACGGGGGCTGGAGACGTGTTTTTCGCTGCGTATTTGGCGCATCGGCTGCACCGAGGGGTGGGGATTGCTACAGCCACTCAGCGCGCTGCGGCGTTGGCTGCGCGCCAAGTGGAGGACGGTTTTATAGACGAGGCGACGTTGCGTTTGGAAGGTTGACGACTGTGTTCAGCATTCAGCGCCGCGAACCTCGCCGCCAAAGTGCTGCATGCGCTCGTCGGTGTCGATCTGACCGGCGTTGGCGGGTCGGTAGTGCAGTTGCAGGGCGCGGCGCATTTTTTGCGAGGGATTGGTTGGGCTGCCGTGGTGGGTCATGCCGTGCCAGAGCAGGCAACCGCCAGGGGCGAGGGGCACGACGACGTCGCGCTCGGTCTGGATGTCGGTGTCGCAGATCTGCCAATCGCGGCGCTTGAAGTGATTGATTGGACCTTCGCGATGCGTGCCGGGCAGGATGTGCAGGCAGCCGTTATTCGCGTCGGCGTGGTCGAGGGCGATCCAGACGCCGATGATGGTGGTGCCCAAGGGATAGTTGAAGTACGCGCAGTCTTGATGCCAGGGTTTTTCCCGACCCCCAGGCGGCTTGAGTAGGGCCATCTCCTGGAATAGAACGGGCGCGTCGTCCATCAGGCGGGCGAGGACGTCTAAGAGATCTGGATCAGTGGCTAGGGGTTGGAAGCGCTCATCCCAATCGACGAACTTCATCAGCTTGCGCACGGCCTTACGCCGCGCCGCACCCGTTAGCTTTTGGCCTTGCGCGGAGGTTTCCAGTTGGACGCCGCGAAATTCAGGCTGCTTGCCGTCAATCAGGTCGTACACTGCGTCGGCGGCGGCGGCGACTTGGGCAGGCGAAAACGCCTCTGCGATCACGAGGTAGCCCTGCTGGTTAAAGAAGGCTAGCTGCTCGGGGCCGATGTCGGCGAAGCGGGCGACCTGCTGGGCCTCGGTGTCGTAGCGGTAGAGGTCGGGGGCATAGTCGGTGTGGACGCCATCGTCGATGATGGGTTGGGCGTTGGTCATGTCTGTTCAGCCTCGTCTCCCTCGTCTGCTGACTGGTCCCGGACCAAGATTGCCATGGGGATCAGCACGCAGTAGCCGACCACTAAGAGTACCGGCGCTAGGGTGAGGGAGAGGAAACCCTCGGCCGGCGGGATGCGCAAAAACACATAGCCGAGCACGATCACGGCTAGGCCGGCTATGGCCAAGGACCAGTTTTTGCGCGTAAAAGGCAAGTCTCCGCGTTGGGCCATGGCGCGGCCTCCGCTTACCGCGCTTGCTTTTCGCGGATGCGGGCGGCGCGACCTTTGCGACCCCGCAAGTAAAACAGGCGGGCGCGGCGCACCCGGCCTTCGCGCAGGCGCTCGATCTTGGCGATGCGCGGCGAGTGCATGGGAAAGATGCGCTCGATGGCGATGCCCTGAGAGATCTTGCGCACGGTAAAGGTCTCTTGGATGCCGCTGCCTCTGCGCTGGATGACGGTTCCTTCAAAGATTTGGGTGCGCTCTTTGTCGCCCTCGATAACCCGCACGTGGATGCGCACGGTGTCGCCAGCGCCGAATTCGGGAAGATCGGTTTTGAGTTGGTCCGAGGTTAGTTCGCGCAGGATACTTGCGTCCATTGTATCACCTTGTTTGTTACGGGGCTTCTTCCAGCCCGTGCTCCCGCCAAGTGGCGATGAGTTGTTGTTCTTCTTCGTCGAGTTCGATCTGTTGCAGCAAGTCGGGCCGACGCGCAAACGTGCGCCGCAGGGCTTGGCGTCGCCGCCAGTGCTCTATGCGCTCGT
>JAPPEG010000338.1 GCA_028875345.1 Gemmatimonadota bacterium | reverse complement strand
CAGTCAGCAGCGAACAACGCGCCGGCACGCAGACCGGATGCAAGCTATAGGCTTGGTCGTAGCGGATGCCCTCAGCGGCAATGCGGTCGATGTTGGGCGTGGAAACGTGGGGAGCACCGTAACAACTGAGAAAGTCGTGGCGCATCTGGTCGGGCATGATAAACAACAAATTGGGTCGGTCGCTCATTGTTCTATTCCATTCGTTAGGGTGTTTTCGCGCCCGCCCGCGCTTCGGCCCAAGCGCGCAGCGGCACGTCATCGGCGTCTTTGGTCAGCCAATACTGGGACGATGGCGCAACCTCTGGGTTTTCCCCCAGCGGATTGCCGCCGCTGGGCAGAGCACCCAAAAGTTGCTGGCGAATCGGCGAGCAGCGCGCCAGCAGCGCCGGATCCTGCTGGATGTAGTCGGTCGGACGCAGCCAGCGGTAGTGATAGCCCACGTGCATGATCTTGCGCGTCCGCGGCGACTGATTGGGGCCAACGCAATGCCACGTTGCCGTGCGCCACAGCACGGCCGAGCCGGTCGGGAGCCGCAGTTCCAGCGCCTGTTCCGCCGGCACCTGGTACTCCATGTCGCGCAACTCTTGGGGACAGCGCTTATAGCTGCCCGGCACCAGCCAGAGGTTGCCGCAATTGGATTCGGTCATGTCGAAGAGAACGTAGAAGACCTTGATCTCCATAAACGGCAAGCGCCCATCAAGCGAAGGCCCGATAAAAAGCTCGGGACTAGCTAAGTCGGGATGCCACACGACATTGCGATAGCCGGCCTCCTGATCGGCTCCCCGTCCACTGCCCACAGCCCCGGGCTGCATGTCGCGCGGATACGGTGGGCGGTAGTCGAGATGGGTGGTGCGTATCTGGATATTCCAGCCGATTGCATCGACCACCAGCGGCAGCATTCGCGGATGATCCACCAAGTCGAGAAAGGCATCGTGCTGCGCCAGAGCGTTGCGCACCTGAAAATGCGTCTTTGCCGCCAAGCCCTGTTCCTTTTGAATGCGTGCGACCACTTCATCGGCGGCCGCCGAGAGCCGGGCCAGTTCCTCAGACGTTAGAAAGTGTTCGAGGACGATAAAGCCCTGCTCGGCAAAGTCGCGTTCTTGCTCGCGGGTCATTGCTATGGACATTTTCATCTCTTGGTGGATCAGGTGAGGAGGCGTCGACAAACAAAGTAAAAAAGATCGAGCGGCTCATACAACGCCGACGGTGCGGACCAACCGCTTGAACAGGTCGCCGCGCTCGGCGTAACTGGAAAACTGATCGAAGCTAGCGCAGGCCGGCGAAAGCAGCACCACGTCGCCAGTCTGCGCCAAGCGGCGGGCAGCGTCCAAGGCTTGAGGTAGGTCGCGGCAGCAGTGGATAATCCCACCAGTACCCGCCTGCTGTATAGCTGCGGCAATGCGCGGAGCTTCTTGGCCGATGAGCAGCACAGCGCGGACATTAGCCTCGGCAATAGTAGTGCCCAAGGTACTGAAATCGGCCCCTTTTGAAGCGCCGCCCACGATCAACAGCAGAGGCGCGTCAAAGGCGCGGAGGGCAGCACAAGTCGCATCAACGGTCGTGGCCAGTGAGTCGTTGTAATAGGTAACGCCGTCGCGCTCGGCGACGTATTCGAGGCGGTGAGGAAGGCCCTCAAAGGTACAGAGGGCCTCAGCGAAATGGGTCGCTGGCGCACCAAAAGCCAACGCACCGGCGACGGCCGCAACGACATTGCTCCAATTGTGCTGGCCTCGGAGGGGCAAGTCAACCACCGGACAGATGGCGATCGGCTGTGTCCTAGGACAGCAAGCCCACAACTGGCCGGCGGCGACCCACGCACCCGGAATGCTCGGGGAGGTTGTGCTAAAGGACCAAAGGGCGGCTGGACTTTCTTCGGCAAAGGCCCGGGCCGTGGGGCAGTCCCAATTGACAATGAGGATATCGCCATGCGTTTGGTAGCAGCACACGGGCTTTTTAGCAGCGACGTACTCAGCGCGATCGACGTGATAGTCGAGGTGGTCCTCGGTGACGGAAAGAACCACGGCGATATGCGGACTTTGGTCGAGGTCCTGCAATTGGAAACTAGACAGCTCTAGGACGACTCGGTCGGTCGCCTGCAACTCGTCAATGAATTCGAGCGGCGGCCGGCCGATGTTGCCGCCGCTGAATACCCTCGCTGCGGGGTCGGTGGCCAACAGCGCGTGCAGCAGCGCGGTCGTGGTACCTTTGCCCTTAGTGCCGGTGATTCCGAGCACCGGCGCGGGACATAGCTGTAAAAAGAGCCGCGTCTGGCTTGATACCTCAACGCCGCAACGGCGCGCCGCACGCAGGCGTGGGTCCAGCGTCGGCAGGCCCGGCGTGCGGAACAGCAGGTCGAAGTCGGTCAGGTCATCGAGGTAGCCTTCGCCGATGCGCCATTGTTGCACGCCCTCCACTGGCGTGGCCGGGTCGCGAACATCGCACACGGCAAAGGGAATCTGGTGCGCGTGGAGAAAGTGGGCCAGCGCGCGGTTTTCCACGCCGAGGCCGAGAAGGGCAATGCGCCGCTGGTGCAGGTACTCGATCACGCTTGACTCTTTGGGGCCGGAGGATTTTTTTAGCGCCATTGAAATCGCAATACGCGCTTTAACTAAATTAGATAGCGAGAAGATGCTGTGGCTGTGACAATTATGCGTACGGTGCGGCCTAGTCCGCAATGGCAAGACAGCTTGATCCGGC
>JAPPEG010000196.1 GCA_028875345.1 Gemmatimonadota bacterium | reverse complement strand
ACCGCTTGGGCAGCCGCATGCCGCACTTGGTCAACCTAATGCCCTCGGGCGAATATCTGATGGAGGACTTCTTCTACGCCGGGGGCCTGCCCGCTGTGATCCAAGAGATGAAGGAACATCTGCACATGGACACCTTGACGGTGACGGGCAAGACGCTCGGCGAAAACACCTCGGGTGCCCAATGCTACGACCGAGCGGTCATCGCCGCGATCGACAAGCCGCTCAAGGAGGCGGCTGGGATCGCCGTGCTCCGGGGCAATCTCTGCCCGGATGGGGCGATTATCAAGCCGTCGGCCGCCTCGCCCGAGCTGATGCAGCATTGCGGACGAGCCGTGGTGTTCGAAAGTATAGAAGACTACAGGGCGCGGATTGACGATCCCAATCTCGACGTGGACAAAGACTGCGTGCTGATTTTGAAGGGCATCGGCCCAAAAGGTTTCCCCGGTATGCCCGAAGCTGGGAAGTTCGGATTGCCTAAGAAGCTATTGCAGCAGGGCGTGCGCGACATGGTTTGCATCTCGGACGGACGGATGAGCGGCACGGCCTACGGCACGGTGATTTTGCACGTCGCACCCGAGGCCGCCGTGGGTGGGCCGCTGGCCTTGGTGCAGGACGGCGACCTGATCGAGTTGGACGTGGAGAAACGGTCGTTGAATATGGCTGTGCCCGACGAGGAGCTACAAAGCAGGCGGCAAGCGTGGACGCCGCCCGTGCCGGTTGTCACGCGGGGTTATGCCGGCTTGTATGTCAAGCACGTGCTCCAAGCCGACAAGGGCGTTGACTTGGATATCTTGGTCGGCGGCTCTGGGCCGGATGTCTATCGGGAGCCGAGGTAGTTAGCTACCGCTGCCCAAAACGGCTATGGCCTCGACCTCGACGAGCATACCCGGCAGGACTAGATCGGCGACCGTCACGGTGGAACTAGCGGGGATGTGGTTGGGAAAGGCTTCGGTGCGGGCTGCCGCGTACTCGGCGTAGCGGCCCGTGTCGGTGATAAACGAGGTAATCTTGACCACGTCGTCCATGGTTGCGCCAGCCTCGGCGAGCACAGCGCGAATGTTGGCAAACACTTGGCGCGACTGCGCGGACATATCGCCTTCGCCGACGAGCTGCCCCTCCGAGTCGAGCGGCCCTTGGCCGGAGACGTAGATCGTATCGTCCACCTGCACGGCCTGTGAGATGCGAAAATTCTCGGTCCAGGGCCAGGCGGGGTTGTGTGCTTTGAGATGGGTCATGGTGGGTTTCCTATTGTAGTGGTTTCAGACTTTATTCTTATTGCCAGAGTGGCTCCCCGTCCTCCTGCATACTCTGCAAAAACGCCTCGTTTAACTCCACTCCCAACCCCGGCTTCTCGCTCAGTACCACGTGCCCTTCCTGAATCACCGGTTCGTCAGAGAGCACCACGTCATTCCAAGTCGGGTCGTCGTAGCGATGGAATTCCAAGGCGAGAAAATTGGGTACACTGGCGCAGACGTGGGCGTCGGCCACGGTGCTCAAGGCGCTGGAGTTGTTGTGCGGGGCAAAGGGGATGTAGTAGGTCTCGGCCATGTTGGCGATCTTGCGACACTCGGATAGGCCGCCGCACTTGGAAATGTCGGGCATGATAATATCGACCGCCTGTTGTTCGAGCATGTCGCGGAAGCCGTAGCGCAGATAGGCGTTTTCACCGGCGCAGATCGGGGTGCGGGTCGAGTCGGTGATGCGCTTGAGCGCGTCGATATTCTCGGGCGGCACCGGCTCTTCGAGCCACATCAGATTCAGGCCCTCGAGCGCGTGGGCGAACTTCATCCCGGCGGTGGCGTCGTAGCGCCCGTGCAGGTCAATAGCCAGGTCCATGTGGGGACCAACCGCCTCGCGGATCTGATGCGCTTGGTCGACTAGATCCTCCAGTTCAGCAGGGGCCACCGACCAGTTCCAAGGATCGAGCTTTTCCGGGTGGCCCGCATCGTCGAGGTCGAACTTAATCGCGGTAAAGCCTTTTGTGCGCGCGTCCTCGGCGCGCTCTTTGTAATCTGAATGGGCGCTATCGACGTAGAGGCGCACCCGGTCGCGGAATTTGCCGCCCAAGAGCCGATAGACGGGTACGCCTTGGGCCTTGCCAGCCAAATCCCACAGCGCGACTTCAAGGCCGGTCAGCGCCGAAATCGCCAAGCCCGACATGCCGCCGCGGAAGATGTAGCTGCGGCGGATGCCTTCAAAGAGCGCATCGACATCGCGCGGGTCTTGGCCGATGAGCTGGGCGGCCATGGTCTGAGTGGAGCCGCGCCAGCCGCCATCGACGTGGCTGGCCTCGCCGGTGCCGTAGATGCCTTCGTCGGTGTGGATGCGGACGTAGTGGTAGAGATAGCGGTTTACGCGCACTTCTGCGGTTTTGACATCTGTGATCTTCAATGGAGTCCCTTTCTTCCCTCTATATGTACAGTTGGCCGATGGCGCGCGTGGCCGCGTCGCAGTACCAGAGCACACCCTCGTGGATGGTCAGCCCGTGAACTTCGGTGGGAGCCTCGACGCGGACGACCTCCCAGATGCGCCCGTCTTCGGGGTCGAGGCGGTTGATGGTGCCAGCCGAAGTGTCGGCGACCCAGAGAGTGCCGTCGTCAGCCCAAGCAAGGCCGTGAACCCGGAGGCCGGGGACGCGAAAGGAATGGACTTCCTCCCAAGTGCTGGCATCCATCACGTGGACGAATTGCGACGGCGGTGAGGCCACGTACACCTTGCC
>JAPPEG010000290.1 GCA_028875345.1 Gemmatimonadota bacterium | reverse complement strand
AAGGCCACGCCGAGCGGATCGGAAAAGCGCAAGGTCCAGATTTCGCCGCGCGTGGCGATGACCAGCACGCCTGCGTAACAGATCAGGCCCGCCGCTAGATCGCGCTGGCTGATTCGCTGTCCCAAGAGCGGGATGGAGAGCCAAGTCAGGGTGAGCGCCCAAGTATAATTGAGCGCCTGCGCCTCTTGGGCGGGCAGCAATTGGTAGGCTTTGAAGAGGATTAGATAGTAGAGCAGGGGATTTAACGCTCCTAGCGTCAGCGAGCGGGCGTAGTCAGTCGGTCGGCTCCTGAGCACCTGTCCCACTTTTCCCTGCGCGACGACTAGCACCCCCATGGCCAATGTCGAAGTGCCGCTAGCCCAGAACAGCAGCTCGGCGTAGTCCATGTAGCGGAGTGTGATCTTGAACGCCGACGCCACGGTGGACCACAGCAACACTGCGGCCAACCCGCAGAGATAAGCCCTTTTCTGGTCGGCAACCACCACTACACATCCCGCTAAAACTGCGTAACCTGCTTAGGGCCAATATCCACGGATTGGGCCAGCGCGTCGAAGTTCTGTTTCAGCAGCGCGAAGCGCACCTCTGCGTAGGCTGGGTCGTCCCAGCGGTTGTCGAACTCGCCTGGATCTTCCTCTAGGTCGAACAGCTCGCCTTGGTCGCGGTCGTGGTAGCAGACCAATTTGTAACGCTGGTCGCGGATCATCGTGCCGTAGGTGCCTTGGAGATGCTCGCGTCCCGGTGCATCCGGGTTTAGGGCGCGGTAATACTCGCTGCGGACGTAGGTGCGGTGCGTCTGAGTTTGGCCGGTTAGCAGCGGCCACAGCGAGCGTCCTTGCATTCTTTCGGGCGCGGGGACTTCGGCTAGTTCTAGCAAGGTCGGGGCAATGTCCATTAGTTCGACTAGTGCATCGCAGACGCGCCCCTCCTGTACGTGCCCCGACCAAGAACAGATCAATGGCACTCGCACCAAGCACTCGTAAAACCGGCAGCCCTTGCCCACGAGCTGGTGATCGCCCAACAGCTCGCCGTGATCCGAAGTGAAAATCACTAGGGTATTCTCGCGCTGGCCGCTTTCTTCTAGGGCTTGGATCATGCGTCCCACATTGTCGTCGATTAATTCGATCATGGCGTAATACGCCGCCATGACTTCCTTGGCTTGATTCAAGCTAATGGACGCGGCTCCGTCCACTGGTCCCAGTCTCTCATGGGCTTGGGGGTCCTTTTCGCTCCACAATGGATCGGGCAGGGCCGCTGGATCGTAGCGATCCAAGTACGCTTGCGGCGGGTCGAAGGGCGAATGTGGGTCGAACATGTTGACGCTCATCAGCCAAGGCGTGGTGCGTTCCTCGCGCATGAACTCAATGGCCTTGTCCGCACACCAAGTGGTCTGGTGTAGCGCGGGTGGTATTTGGGCTGGGTCTTCTCGCAGTTCGGCTAAGGTGTGGCCTTGGGTACGCACCCAATCGGCGTACGCGTGGCCTTCGGGCCACTGGTCGCGCGAGTCGTGGCTCCAGTGGAAGACGCGATAGCCGTCGTCGCCGCGCGGCTCGATCCGACCGTGGGCACCGGCTAGATGCAGCTTGCCGGCTAGTCCGCAGTCGTAGGATGCGGCGTTGGCCAGCAGTTTGGTGACTAGGGGAGCCGCGTCGGCCCAGTAGGCATTGCCATTGGTGCAGCCGTGGACGCTGCTCGGATACATGCCGGTGAGGAAGCTGGCGCGACTCGGGGTGCAGATCGGGCTTTGGCAGAAGGCGTGGGTAAACGCGGTGCCCTCGCCGACTAGGCGGTCGATGTTCGGCGTGCGGATGTGCTCGTTGCCCAGCGCGCCAATTGTATCGTAGCGCTGCTGGTCGGTGCAGATCCAGAGAATGTTCGGACGCATGGTTATGTCTCCCATCCTGTCTAGGCGTGGTTCCGTATATTTAGCCTATATGTCCAACGCTATCAATGCCCTCGTTCTCGTTTTCGCCCTCGCCGGACCGACTGTAGCCGACGATACTGAGATCCGCGGCATCACCATCTCTACGCACGGCATTGGCCGCGATTGGGGCAGTGACGCTATCGTGCCGACGCTAGAGGACATTCGCGCTGTCGGTGCCAACTGGGTGGCGATCCACCCCTACGCCAGCATCCGCGCCGACGGCTCACTCCGGTGGTCGGATATCGATCCAGACGACCCGCCAGCCCATATCGTGCGTCCCATTCGCGAGGCCCATCGCTTGGGATTGCGCATCTACATCAAGCCCCATATCGCCTATTGGCGCTCGCCCTTTGCTTGGCGGGGCGAAATCGCCTTTGCCCGCGCCGAGGAATGGCAGCGGTTCTGGCGGGACTATCGGGAGTGGATCGCGCTGTTGGCCACCGTCTGTCGGGAGGCCGATGGCTTCGTCGTCGGCACCGAACTCGACCGCATGTTGACCTTTGAGGAGGAATGGCGCGCGCTCATTGTCGAAGTGCGCCAGCGCACCGACGCGCCCCTGACCTATGCGGCCAATTGGACTGACTACCGCCAAGTGCCTTTCTGGGACGCCCTCGACGTCATCGGCATTCAGGCTTATTTCCCCCTCACTGAGGATCCCGATTACGACGAGGAGGATATACGCGCTGGCTGGGCGGAGCGCATGGGGGAACTGCGGGCTTTTAGCGAGCTACACAACCGCAAAATTCTCTTCACCGAGCTGGGCTACAACCAGTCGCACCAAGCGCCGCTCGCGCCGTGGGCGTATCCGGTGGATGGGGAGGACGCGCTCCCCGTGCAGGTGACCTGCATGCGCGTCGCGCTTGACGCCATCGCCGCTGAGCCGCGCGTGGTTGGTGCCTTGCTGTGGAAGTGGTTTCCGCATCCGCGCCCGGTCGGCCGCAACTTCCAGCTAGCGATTCCGCCGATCAAGCGCGTGCTTGCCGAGGCGTGGCTCAGCCCGCAATAAGCCCGGTCCCGCGCAGCAAGGTTTCCTGCACGAGGAGTTCGTGGTCGAGCGAGCGGTCTGGGCCGTGTTCACCCTTGAGCACTCTTATAAGGGACGCTAGTTCGAGTTCGTAAAGTCCCTGCCGCGAAATTCCTTCGAAGGGCACCATCTGCTCGCCCTGCGTATAGCCGTCGGCGGCTTCGGTCAGGCAGAGCCGGATGGCGTGGCCCGGCTCAAAAGGCTCTAGCAGAATCGCGCTGCCGCGATCGCCATAGACCTCAAAGCGCCGCGCCATTGGCTGCGGCTCCATCGCCGCAATATCGACCCAAGCCATGGCCCGCTCGTATTCAAAAACGCCGAGCGTGTTGTCCTGAAATGCGGGCACGATGCCGGTGTCGTTGCGCAGAAAGGTCGTCACTTTCTCCGGCCGCCCCAGAATCCACACCACTTGGTCGAGCATGTGCCCGGCTAGATCGTAGAAGATGCCGCCGTGGTGTCCGGCGGCGATTACTTCGCGTCCGGCCACGGTGATGTTGGTGGACATGTGGGCGCGCACTGAATAGACATTGCCCAAAAACCCCGACCGCGCCCACTCTGAGATCTGGCTGAAGCCGGGATGGTAGCGCAGCATAAAGCCCATCTGCACTTGCAGATCGGCGGCCCGCGCCTCTGCGACGACCCGTTGCCACTGCGCCCAGTCGTCTCCGGCTGGCTTGTCGTACCACACGTGCTTGCCAGCTTGGACGATGCGCTCGGTCTGGTTCAAGCTCTCGTCGTTGCGGCCCTCAGAGGCGACGGCGACAATGGAGCTGTCGCCGAGCAGTTCTTCCTCGCTGTCCAAGAAGCGGACCTGCCGATAGAGTCCGTCGTCTGCAACTTGTTGGTGGCGCTCGGCGTCGGGTTCGTACAGGCCGACGACTTCGACCTCGGGATTGTCGAGCATTGCCTTGAGTTTGCCAGCGGCGTGACCGTGCTTGGTGCCGTATTGCGCCATGCGGATCATGGGATCTCCTCGTTGTAAAGGTGGAATCAAAACCCGATCAAACGTTGAAAATTGTCGTAAGATACTGTTTTTACAAGAGACTTTAACATCCGAGACATCGGCAGTGCGCCCAAAATCAAAACCCGATCAAACGTTGGCCTCTCACGCCCAAAACATTGGTGAATCGGTTTGGGACGGGAGTCGATTAGGAGGCTTATACGTCTTGGTCAGTGAGGCGACTTACGATACTTTGGCTTTCAAGGGAAACCTTTCCGGGTGCTCGATGGATTCTATGCTCAGATCTACATCCAAATCCGGCCAATAGAAGTGCCCGGGCGTCGGCTGCTCAACGTGAAGAATGTTCCCAATCGGAACTTCTTTGAACCAAGGAAAATCCTCATAAGACAGAAAGAGTTCCCGCTCACCGACGAGAAGCCATATTCCATGAGTCGATATATTGGTTACTTCAACGTCCGAAGCGATCTTGCCAAGCTGTTCTGAGTTCATCGTAGCGCTCCTCAATAATCTGCTCAATTTCCCTAAGTCGGGGCCGTGATAACCTATAGTTGCGGGCTAACTCGATTTGTGGTTCTAGCCAAAACTTCGCCTCACCATCGCCGCAATAGATGTGAACGTGCATCCTTGGTTCTTCTCGGGAGAAAAAGTAGAATCGATAGCCGCGTTCTCTAAATACTGTTGGACTCATTGTTGTTTCAAAAGAGATTTGAGCGATCTATCCGCTGCAATTCTCGCTCAATTTGAGCCAGAGCACGATCATCCAACATGGATCATGCCTGCTTCGCGTTCGAGAAAGGCCGTTAAATCTGGGTCGGCATCCAAGTCGATCAGGTCAGTGGAGCGACGCAGTTATATGAGTAGTCTCCCCTGCAATTTGAAGAACTGTTTCGCCGGACAGCCGCGGACGGCAAAGTCAATATCTGAGCCGGGCAGTACGCGTCCCTCTGCTACGGAGCCGAACACGTACACCTGCTGACAGCCCGCCTCTTTGAGGATCGCCACTCCGCGAGCCACATCGCGCTTAATGCTGTCTGGAACACCCTGTAAGCTCACTCTTGGACTCCTTAATCAACGCACTGATCGCTTTAGAGTTTAGAATGTAGGTAGCTCAGCAGCAAGGTATTGCCACCGTCTGCCGATCAGAGTCTTCTCCGTTTTTCCACCTAAGCACGCGTGTGCGGGGAATATGCCATAAGTCGTCATCGTTGCCACACAACCAATAGTTCATCCCCGTGTGTACGGGGAACATTAGATCGCCAACCGCTTGTCTGGCCGAATCCACGGTTCATCCCCGCGCCTGCGGGGAACATGTACGGCCCTTGGAGCGCATGGACGTATGGCTCGGTTCATCCCCGCGCCTGCGGGGAACATACCACCATAGGGAAAAGGCACACGTAAACGGCCGGTTCATCCCCGCGCCTGCGGGGAACATGCTTGGTTAGAAGCCTAAAGGCTCGTCCTCGACGGTTCATCCCCGCGCCTGCGGGGAACATGCCTTCTTGTCCTCTTTCACCTGGTAGTCATACGGTTCATCCCCGCGCCTGCGGGGAACATGACTGGACATAGAAAGACGTGTTTATCGTCGCCGGTTCATCCCCGCGCCTGCGGGGAACATAGCTATTACGGCCCCTGGCTGAACCCCCACGTCGGTTCATCCCCGCGCCTGCGGGGAACATTCTCCCGGCGTGGGTGGTGGTTCGAGTGCGTCCGGTTCATCCCCGCGCCTGCGGGGAACATTAACTTGCCGAGCAAGAAGGCAAGGTATTGCCCGGTTCATCCCCGCGCCTGCGGGGAACATTCCTATATCCTATCGCATCGGCGGTGGGTTTACGGTTCATCCCCGCGCCTGCGGGGAACATTGATCGTCAGGGAGCCTAAGTCTGTCCTTAGACGGTTCATCCCCGCGCCTGCGGGGAACATCATATGACCATGTAGACCACCCGCCATATGACCGGTTCATCCCCGCGCCTGCGGGGAACATGTTCCAATAATCGTTGAAGTCCCTATAAAAAACGGTTCATCCCCGCGCCTGCGGGGAACATCTGCAACCGCTCTTGCTCAATCGACAGACGCTCGGTTCATCCCCGCGCCTGCGGGGAACATGCTCGGAAAATTCAAGGAAGAGCAAGTCATCACGGTTCATCCCCGCGCCTGCGGGGAACATGCCCTCGACGCCGATCTGCTGACGTATCAGGTCGGTTCATCCCCGCGCCTGCGGGGAACATAACTCCGCTCGCGGCAATCGCTCTATGACAGACGGTTCATCCCCGCGCCTGCGGGGAACATCGCCCCGGTTTCAAATAGGATGCGGTCGTGACCGGTTCATCCCCGCGCCTGCGGGGAACATCGGGTAGAGCGTGAACGACGTGGTCATATCGCCGGTTCATCCCCGCGCCTGCGGGGAACATTTTCTACACAAGATTGTGTACTAACCCCCTGCCGGTTCATCCCCGCGCCTGCGGGGAACATGCCATAGGGATAGCCACTGAGTAGTGAGAGCCCGGTTCATCCCCGCGCCTGCGGGGAACATCCCCTCGGTAAAGACCTCGCAGCCAACCAGGGCGGTTCATCCCCGCGCCTGCGGGGAACATGCGGCGCGTTGCGGCCGTCCAGGTCATGCCGGCGGTTCATCCCCGCGCCTGCGGGGAACATACTCCCTGTCCATTCAAAGAATCCCTGGTTGTCGGTTCATCCCCGCGCCTGCGGGGAACATCCTGACGCCACGGGTGCGGATTGCGTGTTGCCCGGTTCATCCCCGCGCCTGCGGGGAACATATCGCTGATGTCGTTGGCAGCCGTTAGATGCTCGGTTCATCCCCGCGCCTGCGGGGAACATATCTCCGCGCGGGTTAGGCCGGTGGCAAGGGCCGGTTCATCCCCGCGCCTGCGGGGAACATTTGTCGAGGACGGGACAGATCGGCGACGGCCGCGGTTCATCCCCGCGCCTGCGGGGAACATCTCCGCGGCCACCTCCTCCAACCATACTCGTTCGGTTCATCCCCGCGCCTGCGGGGAACATTCGCGGAAGGCGTCGAGGACGGCCTCGGGGGTCGGTTCATCCCCGCGCCTGCGGGGAACATGAACTCTGCTACAAACTTCTCAAGCGCCTTCGCGGTTCATCCCCGCGCCTGCGGGGAACATGCTAAGAAGGAGCTAGTAGAGCTGGACCTAGGCGGTTCATCCCCGCGCCTGCGGGGAACATTAGCTCCCCTTCTCTCCCCCTAATAGTAGAGGCGGTTCATCCCCGCGCCTGCGGGGAACATCCGAGCTTGCCGTTGCTGTCGAGGTACTGCGGCGGTTCATCCCCGCGCCTGCGGGGAACATGACGCGATGTCGTCGGCCGTGCGGTGGCTGAACGGTTCATCCCCGCGCCTGCGGGGAACATTCTCGGTATTTTTACCAATGTATCTAACGCCGCGGTTCATCCCCGCGCCTGCGGGGAACATGTCGTCCTTGCCTTGCATTGACAGACCTAACACGGTTCATCCCCGCGCCTGCGGGGAACATTTAACGATCCCTCTGTGGATGTCAAGCGAAATCGGTTCATCCCCGCGCCTGCGGGGAACATAGGGGGGAAGCTCTGAGAAGCTCCGTAATGCCCGGTTCATCCCCGCGCCTGCGGGGAACATTTCGCATAAGACTTGACGGTTGCTATCGCATTCGGTTCATCCCCGCGCCTGCGGGGAACATGCCGCTTTGGCTTTGCGGATTAGCGTGTTGACCGGTTCATCCCCGCGCCTGCGGGGAACATTCTACGAAGATGATATAGACCCAATGCAAGACCGGTTCATCCCCGCGCCTGCGGGGAACATCGGCGAGCGTTTCGCCGTTCGATGGTACGCGCCGGTTCATCCCCGCGCCTGCGGGGAACATATGTTGTAGCGCACCTGCATCTCACCGACCCACGGTTCATCCCCGCGCCTGCGGGGAACATAACTATCCAAGCGACGAAGGAGTAGCGCACCCCGGTTCATCCCCGCGCCTGCGGGGAACATTGCGCTATGCTCCAGCGACTCGGACTGTCAGTCGGTTCATCCCCGCGCCTGCGGGGAACATCCATTCTGAAGGTTCCCAAATTCTACTGGCATCGGTTCATCCCCGCGCCTGCGGGGAACATTGGATCGCCTACGGCACTAAAAGTTCCATCATCGGTTCATCCCCGCGCCTGCGGGGAACATGCTCCCGTGGCTGTGCGGAAGACCCTGACGAACGGTTCATCCCCGCGCCTGCGGGGAACATGCCTGTATGGCTACGGGGCCGCAATAAGTAAGCGGTTCATCCCCGCGCCTGCGGGGAACATTTAGAGTAATGAGTTTTTGACATGGCAGTCTCCGGTTCATCCCCGCGCCTGCGGGGA
This sequence comes from Gemmatimonadota bacterium, assembly GCA_028875345.1. Lineage (GTDB taxonomy): Bacteria > Latescibacterota > UBA2968 > UBA8231 > UBA8231. The sequence goes on along the minus strand of JAPPEG010000290.1, from coordinate 17,966 downwards.
ACATTCGATCACATCATTGTCGGCCGCGACGACTTTCGGTTCATCCCCGCGCCTGCGGGGAACATCTGCGCAGCGTCGCCGTCAAATACTATCGTAACGGTTCATCCCCGCGCCTGCGGGGAACATCTATGAGATTAGGGCCGCGATTGATCGCCATACGGTTCATCCCCGCGCCTGCGGGGAACATTTATCCCATTATCACTTGTCGTTGTGATAAATCGGTTCATCCCCGCGCCTGCGGGGAACATACTTCGTGGGCGTTGTAACCCTGTTCGCCGACCGGTTCATCCCCGCGCCTGCGGGGAACATTCCACATCATCGGTGATAGCCTTTTCTACCAGCGGTTCATCCCCGCGCCTGCGGGGAACATGCGGATTACTGTCTCAGCGCGGTCGCGCTGGTCGGTTCATCCCCGCGCCTGCGGGGAACATGCATACTGGAGCGCTGCGGGATTGGTTTTGTCCGGTTCATCCCCGCGCCTGCGGGGAACATGATTGATCTTTCCAGTCGCTCCCTGCGCAATGCGGTTCATCCCCGCGCCTGCGGGGAACATTCGCTTCATTGGCTGCCAAGAGAACCTGTCGGCGGTTCATCCCCGCGCCTGCGGGGAACATCCTCCCCACCGGAATAAAAGCGATCCCTGCGCCGGTTCATCCCCGCGCCTGCGGGGAACATGCGGGGGTAAATCGGGATCGCCATTTCAAAGACGGTTCATCCCCGCGCCTGCGGGGAACATCCCTCCGGTTCACGCTGGATTTATCGGAGGTGCGGTTCATCCCCGCGCCTGCGGGGAACATGTGTTCGCCACAGGATAAACTCACGCGAGATTGGGTTCATCCCCGCGCCTGCGGGGAACATACAGAAAGGACCGATATGAAAACCCTGATTTTCGGTTCATCCCCGCGCCTGCGGGGAACATTGGATCCACACCACCGAGTATCACATCCTGCCCGGTTCATCCCCGCGCCTGCGGGGAACATCGAAGGGGGGAGAGTGTGAGCTTTCCTGTGAGCGGTTCATCCCCGCGCCTGCGGGGAACATGCTCTCTGGGTCTCCAGGCTACTAGAGAGAGACGGTTCATCCCCGCGCCTGCGGGGAACATGTATGCGGCAGGGTCGCCGCAACTGCAACAGGCGGTTCATCCCCGCGCCTGCGGGGAACATTTTCCATCCACGCGAAGGAGAAGCGACGATTACGGTTCATCCCCGCGCCTGCGGGGAACATCCTCGGGGAGCCAGGCACAAGACCCAGCTCCCCGGTTCATCCCCGCGCCTGCGGGGAACATTTCATTCGGTCGATGCAGTGATCGCGGTGTCGCGGTTCATCCCCGCGCCTGCGGGGAACATGCGCTTGCCCATACGTCAATCAACCATGTTTGCGGTTCATCCCCGCGCCTGCGGGGAACATCTTTTGTTTTGAGTTTGATCGCCGCTACCGTCCGGTTCATCCCCGCGCCTGCGGGGAACATAAGGCGGGGCCGGTATTGCCAGCCAAGGCGTCCGGTTCATCCCCGCGCCTGCGGGGAACATTCCTAAAGAGAGAAGGCGAGCTGTACGATTCCGGTTCATCCCCGCGCCTGCGGGGAACATTCATGCTCAGAGAGGCGCGGTAGCTTGACCTCGGTTCATCCCCGCGCCTGCGGGGAACATTTCTGCTGCAAGCCGTGCGCGGCGATACTGGCCGGTTCATCCCCGCGCCTGCGGGGAACATCTGGGTTCACTGCTCAAAAGCGCGTTTTGGAGCGGTTCATCCCCGCGCCTGCGGGGAACATGAAGAAGGTCGATATTGTCCACGTCCGGGGGTCGGTTCATCCCCGCGCCTGCGGGGAACATCGAGCACCTAACCCTTGCGCCTTCCGCCCCGTCGGTTCATCCCCGCGCCTGCGGGGAACATCGAGAAGGCATGGAGGGGCGCTACGTCGGCAACGGTTCATCCCCGCGCCTGCGGGGAACATGTTTCTTTCTCTTATACCTCCCCATAAGACGTCGGTTCATCCCCGCGCCTGCGGGGAACATCTCGATCCCCGCTCTGGCGAACTCTTCGGCCTCGGTTCATCCCCGCGCCTGCGGGGAACATAGCGCACACGCCTCCGCAAGTACTATCTTGGTCGGTTCATCCCCGCGCCTGCGGGGAACATCTTTAGGCCGAACTTTTTACGCTTTTTTTCTACGGTTCATCCCCGCGCCTGCGGGGAACATCAAATAAGGTCGCAGTATCGTTCTGCTGCATACGGTTCATCCCCGCGCCTGCGGGGAACATAACGGCGCGACGGTAATCATCGACCGTCCATCCGGTTCATCCCCGCGCCTGCGGGGAACATACCATGAAGACCCGCACCGGATGGACGACAGCCGGTTCATCCCCGCGCCTGCGGGGAACATACCGCAAAAGGATCGATCTCGTTATAAAAGACCGGTTCATCCCCGCGCCTGCGGGGAACATAGTGTCGCGCACTAGGTTGACGGGCTGGGGGTCGGTTCATCCCCGCGCCTGCGGGGAACATGTCGTCGGTCGTGGAGGGGGCCGAGCCGTCGCCGGTTCATCCCCGCGCCTGCGGGGAACATTTACTTTCGCTTTTTTGCTGTTCGTTGGCGTCCGGTTCATCCCCGCGCCTGCGGGGAACATCTCTACCGAGGATTGCAAGTAACGCTCCACGACGGTTCATCCCCGCGCCTGCGGGGAACATTAATCCCGGATAGACCCTAAGCGAATAATCCGCGGTTCATCCCCGCGCCTGCGGGGAACATATAGCGTCGCCATATATCCGGCGGGTACATCTCGGTTCATCCCCGCGCCTGCGGGGAACATGCGGTTTGTCAATCAGAACAACGATGCCAAACCGGTTCATCCCCGCGCCTGCGGGGAACATTATCTTGTGCGCCCTGTGCCTCAGCAAAAGCCCGGTTCATCCCCGCGCCTGCGGGGAACATTCCGCATCAGCGAACCGCGCATATCCGTTGAGCGGTTCATCCCCGCGCCTGCGGGGAACATATCCTTGGCCGCTTCTACGGCCTCGACCGTGCCGGTTCATCCCCGCGCCTGCGGGGAACATTTTCTTCTATAAACTTGCCAAACTCGCCATTTCGGTTCATCCCCGCGCCTGCGGGGAACATGCGTCGCCACAACAGGGAGGTCTATATCCTGCCGGTTCATCCCCGCGCCTGCGGGGAACATCTGCCGCGCGAATTGGACGTGTAGATGATGCGCGGTTCATCCCCGCGCCTGCGGGGAACATCAGCACTTGGGCGAGACGGTCCAATAGTCCACTGGTTCATCCCCGCGCCTGCGGGGAACATTTTTATATGACCTAGACTTGGCACTGGATAGGCGGTTCATCCCCGCGCCTGCGGGGAACATAGTCCATACCCCAAAATTGAGGCGTAAGCATTCGGTTCATCCCCGCGCCTGCGGGGAACATTCACACGGCGTTGAAGCGATGCTGGCTATTATCGGTTCATCCCCGCGCCTGCGGGGAACATAATTTAAAAAATGCAACAAAAGGAACAATAACCGGTTCATCCCCGCGCCTGCGGGGAACATGTCTCAGAGCTCACTGGCGCGTTCAGCGCATCCGGTTCATCCCCGCGCCTGCGGGGAACATCTTTCATGCTGCGCTCCTTAGGTGAAGGGTTACGGTTCATCCCCGCGCCTGCGGGGAACATTCGCTACTTTGGTCTCCGTCTCCATTCCCGTTCGGTTCATCCCCGCGCCTGCGGGGAACATCTCGGCGGTGAAGATGGTCAGATCGGCGATGGCGGTTCATCCCCGCGCCTGCGGGGAACATTACAACGGGCCGCCAAGGAAGCACACAAGAAACGGTTCATCCCCGCGCCTGCGGGGAACATATTTAGCGAGGCGTTACGCGACGGTAGGACGCCGGTTCATCCCCGCGCCTGCGGGGAACATACGATAGCGACAGACTCAAAGTAGGCGTCTAGCGGTTCATCCCCGCGCCTGCGGGGAACATTCCCCATCGTCGTTGTCGAAAGGGGCTCCCAGCGGTTCATCCCCGCGCCTGCGGGGAACATCGCCGCTGCGCCTTCTTGCTGCGGCTGTGATTCGGTTCATCCCCGCGCCTGCGGGGAACATTATGGCCATAACTGACGGGGTTGTTCGGTTAGCGGTTCATCCCCGCGCCTGCGGGGAACATAATAGTGTTGTTGTCTGGCTTGGTGGGGAAAACGGTTCATCCCCGCGCCTGCGGGGAACATAAACAAATGCAAAGTATTAAACGGTGCCCAACCGGTTCATCCCCGCGCCTGCGGGGAACATTTTGTCTCTGCAAAAATGACGCAATGTTTTCGCGGTTCATCCCCGCGCCTGCGGGGAACATAGCCGCGCGACCGTTGGGCAGCACACGGCTACCGGTTCATCCCCGCGCCTGCGGGGAACATTTACGACAAGTGAGTTCAAGGAGGTTGTGTCGCGGTTCATCCCCGCGCCTGCGGGGAACATTGCTCCTGCCGCAGGTGACGGGCGGAGTACCCCGGTTCATCCCCGCGCCTGCGGGGAACATACATAATCTTAACTGACTGCTACAGTGTAGGTTATATGCTACTCAAAATAGGTACCAACGATTTAGTCCCTGATTCATCGCCCACCTCTGCCAAGCATATACACATCATTCAGGCAAAAAGGATACGAGACGGAGACCATCAAAATCCACAGGTATCCGGCGATTTGTGCCAAAGGTTTCAAACTCAAAACCCGCGTCATTGGGGGCAGCCCAAGCAATCACGGCATCGCCATCGCCGATAAGCTCGCACACATTGTCCCAGATCATGGCGCGGGTCTTTGCTGAGTAATTACCGATATAGACACCGGCCCGGATCTCCAACAGCCAAACCGCCAGCCGACCCCGCAGGCGCGGCGGCACATTATTGGTCACCACTACCATCATCCTCTATGGCCCTCATCTCCGCTTGACGGTGGATCGGCAAAGGCCGGTTCCACCGCATCTTCCGGCGACTTGGGCGGCTCCAACTCTCCTGCCGAGAGTACCTCTCCAATGGTTGGAATCAGCCGCTTGAGTAGCCTAGTCTTGCGGAACGTATCCCGACAAGCCAAGCGCACCTCGCGGCCCGGTTCGGCGGCACCCAATCTCCCCTTCGCGTGCTGTCCCGCAATGCGAAACGCTGCTGGCACCGCCGTTTCAAATTTGAATAAATCGGCAATGTCGTACACGAAGGAGAGGGGTTTGCCTGTATGCAAAAAGCCAACGGCTGGGGCATATCCAGCCGCGAGCACAGCGGCTTCCGTAATACCGTAAAGACAGGCAGTTGCTGATGAGAGGCAGCGGTTGGGCACGTCGGAGAAGTTCCAATCCGAGGGATCGTAACTGCGCCTTTTCCACGGCACTCCAAATTGCCGCGCCAAATTCTCATAAAGCGTACGCACACGCACTCCCTCGATTCCGCGAAGCTGTTCGATAGAACGGCGGTGCGGTGCTCGCTCGCCAAATCGGATCTGATACATTCGCCGCACGATCTTTAGCCGAGCGTCGGGGTCGAGTGCAAGGCGGCACTGCCACAAGAGCCTATCGGACCGGGCCCCGCCCGGCTGGCCAGCCGCGTACAGGCGCACCCCGGCTTCGCCGACCCATATCAGCAAAGTGCCAACCCGGGCGGCGAGTGCCACCGCAGTGTGACTGACCCGAGCACCCGGTTCAAGCATGATGCAAGCGAGTCCACCGACCGGAATGTGCGTCCGTACTCCGTTCGCATCCACGAGCACAAAAGCCCCGTCAACCACGTCGAGTTGCCCCTTCTCCACAAAGACGATGGATGTGCGGTCTTTTATGGGGATTGGTTTGGGGGGCGGGGCACCCGGCATCGCAAGAGAGCTAGCCATTAGGCGATCCTTTTTATGAGCATCAGGCCGCAGCCAAATGCCTTGCCGCGCCCGAAACCCTGTCGAAGACGGGCGAGAAACGAATTAGGCTCGGTTATGGTCAAAGCACCTTTGAGGTCGAAGATGCCCAACGTGCCAAATTTCCCACCGCGCCGTGCGAAACGCTCGGCACGATAGCCTTCAAGCCTCAGCTTATCAAGGTGGAATCCGTGTTCCGTAGCCCGCGTCGTTAGCCAGTCGTAGGCCGCCTTTTCGGCAAGTTGCATCCGAGATCCGGCGCGGTCGGGTTTTGCTTCCTCCTTGAGTAGATCCATAGCCACATCGCAGCGTTGCCGAACGGCTTTTCCCCGACCGTCCTCGCTAACCTTTCGATCAATTGTAGCGTTAAGGCGCAGATCGAATGCCAGCCTGTTGCCAGGTGAGAGTGCTGGCTCAAAGGGTTTTGTCTCGATAGTGAAGAAGGGCGAGTCTTCCAAAGGCTTGGGACCGAGAAGGTAGTACCGTCCGGGTTGTCGGTCGGCCCGCCAAAGAAACGCGGATTTCGGCGTACCGGCAGTCCGGCTCTGTTCTACCTCAGCACGAATTTCTGTCGGGATGACTGTCCAGAGTAGCCGATGATCTACTGAGAGACGGTCAGACGACTTCGATGGTTGAAGGACTTGGAGTAGGGGAGCTATGTCCGCAGCGTCGCGCCGGAGCGTAAGACGCGAGAAGTGGAGTCTCATTGCGAAGCCTCCTCTTGGTCGGTAGAAACGTATTCGTATTCGCGCCGTTGCCCGAACTGCCAATTCGTGCGGTCGCCCGGCTCGTCCATCCTCATTCGCGTCCGCAAGGAAACGTCGGGAGCGCCGAGGTCCGCTCGATCTTCCACGGCGATTAGGCCATGGGTCCGCAATCCTGCGGACGGACTGCTCGGCCCATCGCTATGGCGTTTGAACGCATCAATGACTGTTTGCGCCTCAATGATCTCTGGCGAGAGTGGGTGAGACAGCGGGCAGGACTTGCGCCCTAAATACAACGTATAAGCTGGCTTCTCGAACCCAGCGTTGAGATCCTGCAACGAGTATCGTCCGCCTGAGATAGCTCGGTAAGCCGCTTGATAGCGCACATCTGTGCGGTACTCGCGGTGAGTGATGCTCGTCGCAAGGTCCAAGGGGTGGGAAAGTGCTTCCGCTCTAGTGCGGGGACGTCCCTTGGCCGAAGGCAGCGACTGGTAGGTGTGAAAATCCGTCACCAATGTTCCGGCGCACAGCGTACGAGTAGCGACGCGAAAGGAGGCAGCAAGCGCCCGCTGCCCTTCCGCATCAACTCGGTCGATACCTAGCGCCGCGCCAGCCAGCCCCAAAAGGGCAGACCGCGTTGGACGGTCGGCCGTGCCGCGCCGCACATTGCCTGCCTCTTCGCCGAAGCTGGCAAAGGGTGCCGCGAGGGTGACGATCAGCCATTCCGTCATGCCAAGCTCTCCATTCCTTGCGCTGCGAAGGTGGCTAGTTCGTCCAGCGTGGCGCTAGCCTCTACGCCTACGTGGACGTGGAGTTCTTTATCGGCATCCCAATCCTTGCCGTAGGTCTTCTCAAAGGCGGTGCGCTGATTCTTGAGTGCTTCCACGGACTTCCCGAGTTGGTCGTCTGATCTTACTGGCTTGGTGAAGGCACTGGCCAAGCTGCGGGGCTGACCATCGCCGTGTTCCAATAACAGGTATTCGGCCCGCACGTGATTGGCGAAGCTGTTTTTCTTACCGGAGGGCGAGGCGGTCGCCGCAGCACGTACCAGTGCAGAGAGCGCACGGCCAGCAAGCTCCGTATCACCCGAAAGGTTCTTCAAAAGCAGTTTCCGGTTTACGCAGATGTAGAGGTAGAAGACGCCGGCACCGAACCCGGTCTCGCCGATGAAGCCCGCGCCTGCATCTTCCTCCGCAGTTTTTAGGTCGTCAACGGCTGTGTAGTAGTCATCTTCGACATCGACTTGGTTGGTGGTAAAGGCGTGAGCTACCTGCACGGCGGCATCGCGGTTGAAGTCGGGATTATCGGCTAACATGCGTCCGAACATGGCTACATCAACCGCTCCGTCGGCTGTTTGAAGGACTTTAGGGGCAAATTCTTTAACAAACTTTTCCGTATCCGGGCTCCCCTTGTCCTTACCCTTTTCTTTTTCTGGGATTTTCACCCCGCCAGAAAGTATTTGCTCCGCTAACTCAAATGCAGCAGCGCGTTCCTCCGGCGAGATGAAGGCAAGTTGTTCTATATAGGTCGTTTCCCCTTTGACCTTACCAAATAGGTCAGCGATGGTTCGGGCGATTTCAAGTGCCTTGTCCTCCGAAGCCCCCTTTTCGAGCAGATACTCTCGTACTTTGTCGCCCATACGCTGGGTGCGCTCGCCCAGATTCCCCGTCAGGGCTGACCGGAAAGCGTCGTCCGTGCGGATGGCGCGTTTGAGGGCTTGGCTAGAAATACGCATCCGCGATACGCTGCCGATGACGGCAGTCTTGGGACGGCCGAGGTCGTCTCGGTTGGGGTTGGACGGCGGATAGGCGGTCAGAATGTGCATTTGCACAAAGCGGCTCATAGTTGAGTCTCCTCTCGGGATTGGGTGTTGCTGGCGTGGGGCGTGTGGTAATACTCAAAAGTCCAGTTCCGTTGGGTGTTCCGTTGGGTCTGGTCGTTAAAAAAGAGTATGTCGAGAACAAAGCGGCGCATGTCAAAGGGGGTGTCGCCCAAGATCGCCAAGGCCCGGCGTAATGCTTGGGCGAATCGGTCCTTGTCCTTGTCCGCGCCAGCCCTGAGCAGCGCACTAAATCGCATAGGCGACAGGCGCGGAGGATCATTGTCTTTGGGGATTTTATTATCCCGCGTGTGGCCCAAAACGGTGGCAAATTTGGGAAAACGGGTGGGCTGCTCAGCAGGCTTAACCCTAGCAAGAGTTAGGGCCAACACGGCGAGGTTAGTCTCAGACGCATAGCCTTTTCCATGCACTTTGGCGATTAGCTTGTGGGTCTCTGGCTCTAGGAGCGCGTCTAATACGCTTTTGCAGCGCTTTAGCCGCGCCTTTGCACCTCGATCTCCGTGGTCCGAGTGAAGCGGTTTCCACCAGTCCTCCACTACGGCGTCAGCGATTTGGTCATACTGCATTAAGCAGCCTCCTTTTGGGTTTTGGATTTTTAATCTGGCAAAGGAAGTTTGAGCTTGCCGTACAGGGTCTTGCCCTGCTTGGTCCGGCCAGCGAAGGTTTTGTTCAAGATGCCGTAGGCAGCGACGATGGCCTTGGCCTTCTCGGCGTCTTTCAAGGGCACAGGGGCTAGGCGGTCGAAAGTCGCAAGGGCGGCGCGGCGCATGATTCCTAGCCAGAGCCGTGCAGAAGCGTTCGGGTCGGCCAAGCAACCATCTTCGGGCATTTCTTGGAGCAAGTCGTCGAGCAGGGGGTGGAATAGGTCCTCGGTTGCGTCGAAGAAATGCGCTCGCGCTTGATCGAGAATTCCTTTATCGTTTGAGGCATTCTTCTGGCCGTTGAAAAGGGCCTTTTTCAAGGCTGCTAACAACTGGGAAACCGCTTGATCGGCAGCTTCGGAGAAATGTCGAGCGAGATCGTCGAGTGCCTGTTGTTGAACGGGCGTCTTCGCCAGATGCAAAGGCTCCTCGGCGAAGAGATAGGCGATTGCTTCCATCTTGTTCATGGCCCAACCGCCAACGCGGATGCGGGCATCGGCCGCCTGTTTGTTCTGGCTAAGAGTGTGAGAGCGATGATTCTTAGCGAGCTTGATGTTTGCGGGCTGTTCAGCCAGCTTTCCCTCCTTACTCCCTACCGTGACGGCAACCCAGTCGCGGTAGCCAAAGCGTCCCGATTTTGGTTTGGCCGAATACGGCTCTCCCGCCTCTTTTTGGCGGCGGTAGGGAGTCAAGGGATGCTGCCACAGCCCATAATGTACCCCGTGTTTCTTCTGGATAAATCCGGTGACCAGCGACCCCTCCATACCGGTCATAGAACAGATGCCTAGTTCACTGGAAAAGACTAGCCGGATGCGGCGCGGCATACCGAAATACGCCTGCAAGGGGTGGGCGTCTGGGTCGGCTTCATGCACTTCACGCGGAGGCTTGCCCTCTGACGTGAGCGTCCGGGCTATCCAAGGCAGGGCTTTGAGCAGTTCTCTTGCTTTCGGTTTCGCATAGTGCCCTACATTGGCAAAAATTTTACGCCATAAGGGTATGGGTGGCGCATCGTCATGGCTTACTGGAACGACCAATGCAGTCAATGGGCCGCCCCCGCGCACGGAGGTGCGGATTCCGGCCCCGCCAGACGGCGCATAGGCTTGCAGAGTGTACAGGGCCATGGCCGCAGCCGGTAGGCCAAGGCCAGCATAGCGAGCGCGATGAGTTAGCAGATCCTTGTTTTCGCGCTGACCTTTTTGCCCCGGTGTGTCAATGAGCATCAACTCAATGGGGGTTTCGTCGCCTTGCAGGGCCTCATAGTCCTGTAGGAAGCGCGGACCTTCGCCGTTGAGATAGAAAGCGGGGACAAGAGGGACGAGCTTTTCGGTGAGTGCGTCTCGATCAGGTGGATTGGTCCAAAATGGACGCCAGTTATCCTCTTTACGAATATCGAAGGCCAGTGAAATCACGCCGATGCAAAACTCGAAGCTTGCCATATTGAAATCGGGACGCGGCCAGTCGAATTCGACTGGGTAATCTTCATCCAAGCCGTTGCTCTCGGTCCCGGTCACTAGTTCGGGAAAGGCAAGCCATCTCTGTGCTCCAGATCGCATGATGACCGGGAGAAAGGGATCACTAAGCAGATTGAAAGTCATTGATCTCTCCTTAAATATATACTTTAAAATTTTTTAACCAACAGCATACTACATATAAAGAGATAATCGCACCTTGTCAAGGGTAAGTTGTGCCCCTTCATCAATTAATCCCCGTGTGTACGGGGAACATGTTAGCCGACAGCATACTACGGCTCATTCCCGCGTCTGCGGGACAACAAATCTAAAGCCCAGTTGAGCACAGTACATAAAATAGCCGTCATCCTTTGCCCCTTCCAATCGCACCCTACCATCCTCTTCTACCACAGCTATCCATATTTCGCGTTGTTCCCACTCCGGCCAGTCGCTTTTGGCCTGTTCTTGAAGGGTCTGATCCTCGGGTGGCGGCAAAGCTCCAGCGAGAAATTTCTCCCGTACCTGGATTTCGGACAAAGCCCAAGCCTTATCGGGGCTGGGGGCTGCACACAAGGGAACAAGGCGTCCTGCCTTTAGGCGAGCTAGGCGCAACATGGTGGTCTCCTCACCCAGCCGGGTGCCGATATACTCTGAGTTGCTCAACTCCGCTGTCAGACCACCGTATCCACCTTGCAGATTGACGACATTGAATTGACCTTGGGTGCTTTCAGCTATTCTCCGCCCTTCGTCCTGATCCTGCTTTTCTTTAAGGACAGGATGGACATCCTCATTAGCGTACACTCGCTTAATCAGTCGGCGAAAACTATCCGGCGTGTCAATGCGGCCAGCATCAAACAGGGCCTTTGCACTGCGCCACATCACGCCGGCATGTTGATAGACAAAGGCTGCCTTGCCGAGTGCTGGTTCAAGCCAATCTTCGTCTTCCACCTCGTCGGGATTGGGTGAAACCACGAGAACACGCCGCTCCTCTATGGGACGGCATTGTGGTGGGCGTTGGTCCAAATGCCGCCACAGCCGCCCAGCCCGCTGGATGATAAGATCCACGGGCGCGAGGTCTGAAATGACGATATCGAAGTCGAGATCAAGGCTTTGCTCGACCACCTGCGTGGCCACGAGGATATGGCCGGCCCGGTCTGTCGCCTTGGCATCGCGCCCGAATCGACTCAATACATCCGCTTCTATTTTCTGCCGGTGGCCTTGGGCAAACCGAGCGTGGAACAGGTGAACGCGATCAGGGCTGTCCACGCTTGCTGCGAGCGACTCATGCACGGCGATGGCCTCATCAACTGCGTTGCATAAGACTAGCACGGCCGCTTCCTCTCTTGCGGCGGAAATTGCCTGTGTCTGGGCCGTTGATCGGTCGGGCAGACGTTCTACTGTTACGGTTACGTTGCGGCGCAACGCCGGATCAAAGTCCGGTTCGCTTTCCTGTATGCCGTCGAGTGAGACTGAGCTAAGCAGCGGGTACGCCTCCTTGCTTAGTTGATCGCTTAGCTCATCTGAGTTGGGCAGGCCAAGGCCATCAGCAAATGCCTTTGCCATGTCGCGGCGCTGCTGCAACGATAAGGTCGCCGAGAGCACAATGGCCAAACCTCCATTTTGGGCGTGCAGTTCTAACAGCCGAAAAAGCTCCTCGCCCATATAAGCGTCGAAGCAGTGTGCCTCATCGACGATGAGGATGCGGCCCGCCAAGCCGTATTGGCGTAGGGTTAGATGTTTTTTGGGCAGGATGGAGAGGAAGGCTTGGTCAATAGTCCCGGCTCCGACATCGGCATAAAAGGCTCTCCGTCGGTCGTCGGCGATCCATGCAGTGCAAAAAGCGGCCGTGTCGTCATCGCCGCCGTTGTCCATATCTTTGCGGTCGACGGTGGTGCCAAACGCCTCGGAGAGCCTAGATTGGCCATGAGCCAAGGCCAGCGAGGGAGGGGTCGTCGAGGATTCAAACAGATTTTTGTAGGCACTCGATAGCCGTTCATACATGGCGTTGGCTGTCGCCATGGTCGGCAGCGCAAAGTACAGCCCCTCGCCCCTGCCTGCCGCCATCATCCGAGCGGCGAGCATAATAGCGGCCTCTGTCTTGCCAGAGCCCGTAGTGTCTTCTAGGATGAACAACTGTGCTCCGTCTGCCAGCGGCATTTCTTCCGCTAGTTTCTGCATGGGCCGAGGGGTGGTGACTTGCGGCGCGATCTGCGCGTAACTCGGACGGGATCCTGGGGTCTGAGGAAACAAGCCCTTGCGATTGATCGCTTCTTCGGCCTGCTCCAGTGATTGCGGCCAGTAGTCCTTCGGCTGCATATCAACGGGCTTAAAGGGAAAGTGAGAGGCGTCAGAACCAACCCAGTCAGCCAACGTGATAAGACCCGATAAACGCCAGGACCACCGCGCTGTCTGCTCCTGTGTTTCGAGAGACGGAAATGGCGGAGGGCCTATTAGATCGCGGAGGATACAAAAGGTAGTAAGAGCTACGTCCACGCATTTTGGGCCAAGCTGGGGGTCGCGCTGTGCATCACTCTCACGAGCCCCTGATTCGTCCCCGTTAGGTGGGATTCCGTGATGGCCTGCGATAGCGGCAATGACTAGCGGTATATCATCGGGGTAAAGGTTGGGGAATAGCCTAGTAAATTCATCTCTGATGGGTTTGGCACAAAGAAGGATTGCCGTGTTGCACCAGTGGCCGCGGTCATAGACTTCTCGTATTGGGCCTAGTTGTTCTGGCCACAGCTTGGGGACCTTTGCCTGAAATATGGAGATTTTGCCAAGGTCGTGGATGCCAGCCGAAAAAGCCGTGATCTTGGCTAAGGATGCAGGGCTCGTTCTCAGCAAGGCGGCTTCGCGCTCAAGGCGGGTACGATTTAATTGCTGCCATCGCAGGGCGACGGCAGCGACATCCATTAGATGGTGCAAGAGGGGCTTGTAGGCGATGCCATTGGAATCTTGGGAAACACGCAGCGTCTTGCCCCAGAATGCTAGCAGGCGAGCCTCTTCCATCTCAGCGGCCCATCCACCCGCCATCGACGATTACGACGGCCCCGTGCACGTAGTCGGCGGCTCGCGACGACAGCCATACCACCGCGCCTTTTAAGTCGTCCGGCGTGCCCCACCGGCCTGCTGGAATTCTCACGAGTAGCTGCTCGTTGCGCGCTGGGTCGTCGCGCAGGGCTTGATTGTTGTCGGTGGCGATATAGCCGGGGGCAATGGCATTGACGTTGACTCCGCGACCGGCCCATTCGTTGGCCAGCGCCATGGTCAACTGCCCGATCCCGCCCTTGGCCGCGGCATAGCCCGGCACTGTGATGCCGCCTTGGAAGGTCAGCACTGAAGCGGTGAAGACGATTTTGCCCCGGCCGCGGGACAGCATCTGCTTGCCGAATTCCCGCGCCAGCACGAACTGCGCGTTTAAGTTGACCTCGATGACGTGGTCCCAGTCTTCGTCTCCATGTTCCTCAGCTAGGGCACGCCGAATCGTACCGGCGTTGTTGATGAGGATGTCGATTGGGCCGACTTCGGCGTTGACCTGCTCGACGAAGGCGCGGACCGCCTCCCGGTCGCTGAAATCGCAAGTATAGCCTGTGAAGCGCTTGCCGCGCTCAGCAATGTCTTCGCCAACCTCAGAGTCTGCTTCCAGCGAGGCGCTGACGCCGACGATATCCGCGCCCGCCTCGGCCAATGCTTGCGCAAACCCGCGCCCGATGCCTCGGCGGCACCCGGTGACGAGGGCTGTCTGGCCGTCGAGCTTAAAAAGGTCCAAAATGCTCATTCTATATTATTCCCCTTGGGTGTCTATTAAAGAGGTTTAATCTACGCGGTGCGCCTTGTAAGACCCTTGGTCAAAGTTCACTTCGTCCAAAGTTGGAACGTCCTCTTCCTTGAAGTACCACTTTGCAATGAGATTATCGCCATCCACGGCCTGCACTGTAAGATTGAAGAACACGTCTTGGGTTGGAAATAGGGTCCTAACTTTATCCCGCACTTGCTTCAGGTTTCCTAGGAAGGAACCGCATCGCTTAGGTACCTCTAATTCGACATTTACGAGAAGTGGCTTTTTCTGTTTGAGAGCCTCTAGCCCATGTACTGTTCTGAGGGAGTCGAGGTGGTATCTAAGCAGTCCGTCCCTATGAACATCAACTTCAATGACTCCTGCCAAAGCACGGGCGAGAGCAACCACGAAACGCACTAGGCAACCGATCTGTGAGCGGCTCAAGGTCAATCCGATGTTCTTATTTTTTGAAGTCGAAAGAATTAATTGGTCGTTGCAGACGGAAAAGGCATTGTTATGTACGATCTCATTGCGATATGGTAGCAGCCGATGAAAGAGGGCCTCCGAGTAAGAGTAAAGGTACTTTTGGCTAGTGAATAGAGGAGGATATTGGAGCTTAGATTTGTCCTTGAGGAAATCTGACTTATCCGTAAAACGCCAAGGAACCTCCTTAATTTTCCCCACTCTGTGATTCTCTTCGAGTATCCATTCGAAGATCATATCTAAAATTTTATAGGAGGCTGTAAATACGAGAGAGGTCATGGCGGCGATTACTTGAGACGAAGTAACGAGTTCTTCTCCAGAATCCAGAATAACTTCGGCTCTTGACTCACCGCTCCTGATCTTGAACGTCGTAATATCGGTACCTCCGTCAAATATCTGGTACTCTGTCAGCTCATTGAGCAGCCAAAGCTCATAGTCTAACTTGTCCAGTAGCTTTTGCCGCGCTTCATCGTCGTATATGAGATTGTCCCCTTTTAGTATTTCATTCGGGGATGATGGGCCTTCTGACACACGGGAGCGCGATGCCACTTCGGCCGCTAGCTGAAGTGCTCCAAAGTATCCCCCATGTGCAGAGACTTTCCTACGCCGCTCGGCCCCCAATTCCTTTGCTATACGTTCCATGTCTAGCGTCGTATTCATAGCTCACTCCTCTGAAAAATCTTGGAACGCTAGGTACTCGTCCCCAATCACGAGTCCCACTTCTCCTTGACGTGCCTCACGTCCCATTCTTCGACAGAAACTCCCGAGCTGGGCAAGACGCTCAGGATCATTGAGATCATTGGGCGTCGTATAACAGTGAATAATAACCGGCTCATCCTCGACCAGTACTGCCCCCATTTCGTCATCGCGCCATACCCCTCTAGCCCGTGGGAACGCTGTAGCTCCTCCATATAAAAGCCCAAAAGTTCTGAGTGCCTCCGTTACCCAGTAATCTTGGTCTATCGATGTAATCCCGTCCCGTTCGACGCTCGGGATAAAAAGTACTACCAAGACCGCTTTACGACCGACCTGCAAATCCGACGTCTCCACGTATACCTCTATTATACGTTGTTGATGAGAATGTCAACCGGGCCGACAGATCCCAAAGCCCGATGCTATTCCCCTTGGGTGTCGATTAAAATTTTGACCGCATCCGTGCCCGCTGTCAGCCGGGCAAAGGCGTTGGGAAGCGCGTCTAAGGGAAGGTGTTCGGTAATCAGCTCGTTTAACGGCAGGGCGCCGCTGGCTGCCAGTTCGATGGCGCGGTCGTAGTCTTCGGGTTCGTACACGCGCACGCCGCACATTTTTAACTCGCGCCAGAAGAACTGGAAGAGATCCACTTTGGGCGCGTCAGCGAAAATCGCCACCACCACGATCCGCCCCCGGACCTTGGCGAGTTTAGTCATTACCTCGGCCCCGGCCAACGAGCCAGAGACCTCGAAGACTGCGTCGGCTCCCGCGCCCTCGGTCCAGGTTTCGACGTAGGTGACCAAGTCCTCCTCTAGCGGATGGACGGTTTCCAGCCCCAGCGCGTGCGCTGCCTGTAGCCGAAAGGCGTTGACCTCGGCCACTCGCACCTCAGCCCCCATGTGTTGCGCCACCAGCGCATTGAGCAGACCGATTGGTCCGCCGCCGATTACCACCACCTTCTCGCCCGGCACCACCTCGCCCAAGCGCACGTCGTGACAGGCAACAGCTAGCGGCTCGACTAGGGCACCCAGCGTCATTGGCATGTCGTCCGGCAGGCGGTGCAGTGTATGGGCCGGCACGGTCCACGACCCTTGGAAGGCCCCCGGACTGTCGATGCCGATGAAGTTTAGGTTTTGGCAGATATGGCCATTGCCGGCATTGCAGGCCGCACACGCGCCGCAAGCCTCTAAGGGACGCACTACGACCGGATCGCCCACGGCCCACCCTTCGACGTCGGTTCCGATTTCCGCGATCCGCCCCGACATCTCATGCCCAATGACTTGGGGCATGCCGATGCGGCGGTCCTGATGGCCTAGGTAAATGTGGATGTCCGTGCCGCACACTCCGCAATAGGCCACTTCGATCCGCACCTGATCTGCGCTAGGGGATTGCACCCGGCACTCGCCGATTTCGACGGTGCGGTCGCCGCAGTAATAGGCTGCCTTCATCGCAGATGCCAGTCCGCGTCTTCGAGTGCCTCGTAAATCACGCCGCCCTCCACCTGCTCGGGCATGGGGATGCCGAGTAAGTAGCACAGCGTCGGCGCGACGTCCACCGCCCGCACCTGCCGCTCGAGCGCCAGCCCTTGCTTTACGCCAGCACCAGCCAGTACGAACGTGCAGTGCTGCCCGCCGATGCCGAGCGTGGCCGAGGGTAGCTGCTTGCCGTGCGCTCCGTCGTATTCGGGCCGCAGCGCATAGACCACGTCGCCGACGAGTTCACCCTCCAGATTGACCATCTCCGCGTCTTCCCGCGTCAGCGCGAGGGCAAAAGGAGCGCGCCCGGTCTGCGGATGGCGATAGGCGTGGAGGGCTTCGATGAGGTCGAGCCGCGTCTGCTCGTAGTCGCTGGGATCGACGATCCCCGTAGGCTCGCGTCCCTTGAGATTGACGAAGATGTGGACCAGTCCCACATTGGCCGCTCGCGTCCGCTGCCAGTCGATCTGCTTTTTCTCCGCATCTGCATAGACCAAAAAGCCCGCCTGTTCCAGCACCTCGGCGATATCGACCGGCCGGTGTTGGTTGGGAGTGCCGCCGTGGTCGGAGACGATCACGACGACCGTGTCGTCATCGGCTAGCTCGACGACGCGACCGATCATGTCATCTATAGAAGCATAGGTCTGGGCCACGCCCGCTTGACAGCGCGCCAGCGTGTGTGCATCGGCTCCGCTGCATTCGTCGGCTTGTGAGAGGAAGAAGTGGCTGGTGTAATCCGAGGCATGGGTTTCAATGAACAGCACGTCCCAATCGTTGCTCTCCGTCAGGTAGTGAGCCACATCGGCCAAGCGCTGGTGGTGGAAGTCCAACAGCTCGAAATAGGTCGCGTCATCGACTACGCCCAAGGCGTCGCGTGCTGGATTCTGCAGGAAATTGCCGACGTTTTGATCAATCTGCTGCGCCACTTCTTCCGGCTGCGTGTAGCCGCTCGCTGGCCAGACCTGCGGCACAAAGAGCTCGAAGACATCGCCTGCTGCGCTCAGGCTGACGAGCTTCATGCGCACGTAGCCGTCAAGCG
>JAPPEG010000240.1 GCA_028875345.1 Gemmatimonadota bacterium | reverse complement strand
CCTCGCCTTGGCCGCGCAATGGAATGTAGTTGCCCTCTTGGACGCCAGCGGGAATGCGCACCGTCAAGGTCGTTTGGCCGCGCTCGCGGCCCTCGCCCCGGCACTCTAGACAGGGATTGGACACGATATGCCCCTCCCCTTCGCAGGCCGGACACGTCACCACGGTCAATGATGGGCCAAAGAGGGTACGCGCCATCTGTTGCACTTGGCCCTGCCCACCGCAAGTGCTGCAGACCTTGCGGCCCGCTCCACTAGCCGCACCGGTTCCATCGCAGCTTTTGCAGCGCTGCAAGCGCGTCAAGGCGATGTTCTTTTCCACGCCCGTGGCGATCTCTTCCAGCGTCAAGGTCACCTTAATCTTCAAGTCGCGGCCCTTTGGCTTCACCGCCCCTCGCGACCGCCGCCCCCCTCCGAAGAAGCTCTCAAAAATATCGCCGAAAATGTCTTGAAAATCGCCCGCGTGCGTAAAATCCGACCACTGAAAGCCACCGCGGCCGAAATTGCCCTCAACGCCGGCGTGCCCATAGCGATCGTACGCGGCCTTCTTTTCGGGATCCGAAAGCACTTCGTATGCTTCGGATGCCTCTTTGAATTGCTCCTCGGCCGCCTCGTCTCCAGGATTGCGATCGGGATGGTACTTCAGCGCCTTCTTGCGGTACGCCCCTTTGATCGCGCTGTCGCTGGCGTCCCGCTCGAGGCCCAGTACTTCGTAATAGTCCTTTTTGGACATTCGATTCCTCAGTTCTCCGTGCTCTCCGCGCTCGCCTTACTGACGACGACACGCGCGTAACGGACTACCTTGTCGTTGAGTTTGTAGCCCTTCTCCATCTCCTCAATGACCGTACCGGGAGCATGCTCGTCGTCTGGGACCTCCGCTAGGGCCTCGTGGACTTCGGGGTCAAAAGGCTGGCCCAACGCCTCGATCTCGGCTAGTCCGTAGCCTTTGAGAACGTCGTTGAACTGGCCACAGATCAATTCGACGCCCTGCTTGAGCAACTCGGCTTCTTGGGTCTCCTGACGAAGGGCACGGCGCAAGTTGTCCAAGATGGGCGCAACTTGCAACAAGATATCGCGCAAGATCTCATCCCGCGTTTCCGCGCGCATCCGCACCGTGCGCTTGCGGTAGTTATCCAACTCAGCGACCGCCCGCACATAGCGGTCGTAATTAGCCGCCGCCTCGGCGCGAGCCACCTCAAGTTCGGCCAGCCCATCGGCCTCAGCGACCGCTTCCTCCTGTGATTCCGCTGCTGTTTCCTGCGACTCCGCCGCTGCTTCTTTTTGCGACTCGGTCGCTGCTTGTTCGCATGGTTCTGCCGCTTCGTCCTGCGACTCGACGGAACCCTCCGCGCTTGCCTCGTCCACTGCGACGTGGTCCTGAGTTTCGCGCTCGCTCATCGACGCTCCTTACTCTTAACTGTGAATAGATTGGGACAAAAATTCGTTAGCAGATCAGATTTGCCGCTCGGGAGGCCGCGCAATTGACCAAGTTCACCAAGGATCTATAGGGCATGCGCGTCGGGCCAATTACGCCGATTACGCCCATTACGCCTTTGGCTCCGGTAACCTCGTAGCTGGCCGTCACCATACTGCATCGCCCCATCGCCCGCGGCCGATGCTCTGAACCAATGGTGATGACCACGCCGTGCCGCTCGCTCATAAGCTGAGCGAGAATATCCTTTTTCTCCACTAAATCGACCAAACCAGCCACGTGACTCGGATCGTCAAATTCGGGCTTTAGGCAGAGATTGCGGGTCCCCGAGACGTGGAGGTCGGCACCGCGCGTGATAGCCAAACCTTCGATCTGACCTACGACGGCCTCCACCACCGACCGCGGGACTGGCCCAAACTCGGCCATTCGCACCTCAACCGCGTTTTGAATTTCAGCCATTGTCAACCCGTGCAAGCGCTCGTTAAAAAGTCGGCTCAAGGCCTCTAAATCGCGCTGCGACACCGCGCAATCTACCTCGATCATCAAGCTCTTTGTCAGGCCTCCACGAATCGTGACGACGAGCAATAGGCGGCGCTGTCCCAAGTGCCAAAGCTCCAGCTTGTGAAAGATGCCCTGATTAAAGCGCGGGGCCAAAACCAATCCGAGTTGGTCCGACAGGTCGCCGATGGTCCTCGCCATTTGATGCAGGATCTCCTCGTAATCGCCCTCCTGCTGTGCGGCCTCTAGCTGCTGCCGCAGGGTGATCTCAGCCTCGTCCGAGCCAGCGTCGGCCGTTGCCATGCAGCGCTGCACGTAGAATCGGTAGCCCTTTTCAGAGGGAATGCGGCCCGCCGATACATGGGGCTGGGAGACGTAGCCCTTTTCCTCTAAAGAGGCTAAGGCATTGCGTACGGTAGCCGAACTGACGCCTAGGTCCTCGCGCTGGTTCAACGTCTGTGAGCCAACCGGAACGCCAAGGGCAACGTGGGCTTTGACCAAGGCAAGCAGAACTTGGATTTCGCGTTTGGATAGTGGGCTAGTGGCCATGGCCGGAAAGCATCTCCAGCGGCATAAACGCCAGATAGATACTGAGGGTCTGAGATATAATAAAAGCCGCCGATTGCTTGTCAAGACTCGCTGCCCAGCCTGCTTGACAGTCGATTTGCAGAATCGTACTATTGAATCTTTGTTTTTTCTAACCACCTTAAAGCTGTTCGACGCGAGAAAGGAACGCACCCTCATGGCCAAAGCCAAGGCGAAAGCCAAAACCAAACCGAAAGCCAAAACCAAACCCAAGTCGT
>JAPPEG010000360.1 GCA_028875345.1 Gemmatimonadota bacterium | reverse complement strand
CCTAGAGATGCTCGACGTCAACAACATGGACACCGGTCGCTACCGCGCCATTATCGTCCAAGACGCCACGGACAAGCAGGCCCTCAAAGGCTTTGTCAAGCTAGCCCAAGTCATGTCCTCGCGGGCACTGGCCGGCGGGACCTCCGGCTACGGCACGGTCACGCTCCGCGTCAAAACCATCGACCGACTGCGCGATGTGATCAACGAATATACCGGCCTCAAGGCCGAGTTCCTCGGCTTTGTCACGTTCGACGACCCGCGTCTTATGGAAATACCTATCATCCTGCCGCAGGGATCGCCCAACGAGGCTGAAATGGCCAACTTGGCCCAGTATCTGATGTCGGGTGGATTTTCATTCAGCGGGATCTACGGCGAAGCACTAGAAAAGTACGGCGGCCTAATCAACGGCAAGGACTTCTGGTCCGAGCGCCTGCCGGAGGATCACCCCGTCTATACCTCCTTCTTCGACCTGAGTGGGGGCATGCCTTTCGGCTACAGCCCCTCACTAGGGCAGGGCAAATTGGGCGTTAGGCCCTGGAACTATCTGCGTGGCTATTACATCAAAGGCAGGTTGGCAAGCGTCACGCCTGGCGACGGTGGTTGGGGCTGGGAAAACGACGGACGCGGCGGAGATTCGACCCGCCAGCTACAACTAGCGGTCAACATCATCATATACGCCCTGACTCAGGAAGGGTCAATTACCCAACGCCTCATGCAGATGGTCAACTAGCTTTTTGCTGCAAAGTCAACTCCAAAGCAGGTGTCAGGTCTAACTCTTGACACCTGCTTTCACTTAAGCCGCCCATGTCCAAGCTCGCCCTAGCAAGCCTCTGCGCCGGCCTATTGAGTTGCGCCGCACAACAGGCCGAATACTATATCGACCAACTCGCCGATTCGAGGCGTCAAGTCCGCCTCGACGCCAGCCACGCCTTGGTGCAACTAGGCAGCGCAGCCGTCGAGCCTTTGTTGGACCGCGCAACCGCTGGCAGCGATAGTCTGCGCTACATTGCCGCGCAAATCCTCGGCCAAATCGGCGACCGGCGCGCCACCCCCTTCCTCAAATCGCTCCTCCGTGACCAAAACCGCTATGTCCGCGAACAGGCCGTCCGCGCTCTCGGCCAACTCGACGACCCCCGCCTCCACACAACCTTAGCCAGCGTCCTTGCCGACGACTCAGTCCCGGATGTGCGCGGCGCAGCAGCTTGGAGTTTGGGCAACCTCCGCGA
Source organism: Gemmatimonadota bacterium (assembly GCA_028875345.1). GTDB lineage: Bacteria > Latescibacterota > UBA2968 > UBA8231 > UBA8231. Next base: position 25,051 of record JAPPEG010000360.1, on the reverse strand, counting down.
CACCACGGCCGTGCCTTCTCTGGTGCGCGCCTTGGCGGATACCATCCCCTCGGTGCGCCGACAGGCCCTCGCCGCGCTGCAGTTTCTGTGGACTTCAGAGGCCGAAGCGGCGGCCCTCGACGCGCTGCGCGACCGCGACGACAACGTGCGCTACATCGCCGCGCAGCTATTGGGACACCACCGGACGCATCGCGCCCTCGACGCGCTGTGCCTCGCCTTGACCGACGACAACATATGGGTCCGCGCAGAAAGCGCCCGCACCCTCGGCCGCATCGGCGACACCACAGCCGTGAGGCCGCTAGAGCGCATGTTCGCCGAGCGCGAAGGTCCCGACCACGAGGCCGCCAAAGAGGCATTGCATCTGCTCACGGGCCTAAACTACGCGGTCGCCCCCTAATTTGCGCGTCTTTCCGCTGTTTTGCGGCGTGCTGCTATGCGCCCTCCCCCTGCGCGCCCAACCCCAATTTAGCGACCAAACCGCCACCGCTGGCATCACCTATCGCAATGTATTTGGCGGGCAAGAAAAGTACTACATCTTGGAATCCCACGGCAGCGGCGCGGCCTTCTTCGACCACGACTCCGACGGCGACCTCGACCTCTACATAGTCAACGGGGCCACCTTTGCCACGTACCGCGACCGCTCGGGGCCGGGCAACGAGCTCTACCGCAATCGCGGCGACGGCACTTTTGCGGAAATCACCCGAGAAGCTGGGGTCGGTGACGCTGGCTGGGGCGGTGGCGTGGCCGTGGGCGACCCCGACAACGACGGCCGCCCAGACCTCTACGTGACCAACTACGGAGCCAACGTGCTCTATCGCAATCGCGGCGGCGACCGCTTTGCCGACGCGACCCTAAAAGCGGGCGTTGGCGGCGATCAATACAGCGCCAGCGCGGCCTTCTTCGACTACGACCGCGATGGCGACCTCGACCTCTACGTGGCCAACTACGTGGTCTTCGACGCCGAGAACCTGCCGACTGAGCCACAACTCTGCACCTTTTTCAGCGGCCTCCAAGTCTATTGTGGCCCTAAAGGCTTAGTCGGCGCGCCGGACGTGCTCTATCGCAACGAGGGCAACGGTGTATTTACTGACGTCACCCAAGCGTCCGGCGTGGCAGCCGCTAACCGCTATTACGGCTTGGGCGTGATCCCGGCCGACTACGATTCCGATGGCGATAGCGACCTCTTTGTCGCCAACGACGAAACTCCCAACGTGCTCTTCCAAAACCAAGGCGACGGCACTTTCCAAGACGTCGCCCTCATCGCAGGGGTGGCGTACAACGGCGACGGCGACGTCGAAGCCGGCATGGGCGCGGACTTTGGCGATTACGATCAAGATGGCGACCCAGACCTGTACGTGACCCACTTTTTTACCGAAACCAATACGCTCTACCGCAACGAGGGCGGCGTGCGTTTCTCCGATGTCACCACCACGGCTGGCCTCGCCGCGGCCACAGTAGAGATGTTGGGTTGGGGAACGCGCTTTTTCGACTACGACAACGACGGCCGCCTCGACCTATTCGTGGCCAACGGCCACGTATATCCGCAGGTTGACCAAGCAGAAACCGGCACCACTTACCGCCAACCGAACCAACTCTTCCGCAATGAGGGCGACGGCCGCTTCGCCCCAGTGTCAGCCGGCCCCGGACTGGCGCAAGCCAAAGTCAGCCGTGGCACCAGCTTTGGCGACTACGACGACGACGGCGATATCGATCTCTTCGTCGTCGAACTAAACGACGCGCCGACTCTGTTGCGCAATAATGGAGGAAATGCGGGAAACTATCTCGTGGTGCAGGTCTTTGGCCGCGAGGACAATCGCGATGGGGTCGGCACTCGCATCGGCCTGCAAGCGGCTGGCAATCACCAGTGGCGCACGGTCAACGGCGCGGGCAGCTACCTTTCGCACAGCGACCTACGAGTTCATTTCGGCTTGGGCGCGGCGCAGGTCATCGACCGCGTCGAAATCACCTATCCCAACGGCAGCACCTATACAGTCGAAAACGTGCCCGCCAACAAGCTCTTAGTCGTCCACCAAGGGCAAGGGCACACCCTCCTCGAATTAGGCACAAACCCTTTTTAACGATCAACCCGCGCTGTGCTCGGCCCGCACCCTCTCGATTTCGGCGAGTCTCTCCTGCGCGGCAGAAAATTCGGGATGGAGTTTGAGGAGCTGTTCAAAGACCGCAGCGGCCTTGTTGACGTACCCGAACTCTAGGTGGAGCAGCCCCACGTTGTAGCTGGCCTCCGGTGAGCGCGGCGACCGGTTCGCAGCCCGTTTGAGGCTGGCGAGCCGGCCCTCGTATTCTTTGAGCTTAGCAAAGACCTGCATTAGCTCCTGGCCCTCGTCGCTACGGCCCTGCTTGAGGTAGAGTTGGGCCAAGCTGTAGTGGGCACCCGCGTGGCCGGGGTCGCGCTTTATGGCCTCCAAGTAGTAGGTGGCGGCCTGTTCCTCCTGCCCTAACTTGGCTGTCACCGTGCCCAAGCGATGATAGGCGTTGGCGTGAGCCGCATTTTTGAGCAGGGTTTGGTGAAAGTAACTCCGCGCTGCTTCAAGCTTGCCTTCCTGTTCGCTGATGACGCCGAGGTCGTAAAACGCGCCCGCCGTCTCGACGCCGATATCTATAGCTCGCCGATAGGCCGCCCTTGCTTCTTCATATTGGCTCAAGGCCATGTAGCTTTCGCCCAAGTTCGCGTACACCCGCCCTTCGTCTGGGTGGTCCGCGAGGGCGCGCTGGTACTCGGCAATGGCCTCGCCCGGGCGGTGCTGCAAGTGATAGACCCTCCCCAAGTTGGCCCGAGCTTGCAGGAAGGTCGGCATCAAGCGCACAGCTTCCTCGTACTGAGCCGCGGCCTCTGCGTAGAGACCCTGTTGATGGTAGAGATAGCCGAGATTGTAGTAGATCGCCCCAAAGTCGGGCCGCAGCGCCAGCGCCTTCTTATAGCTGTCCTCTGCCGCTAAAAAGCGGCCCAATCCGTCGAGCGAAACGGCGAGGCCAATCCGCGCTTCAAAGTGATCGGGAGCCAGCGTTAGCGCCTGTTCAAAGTGGGGAATTGCCTCGGCAAAACGCTCTAGCGCCGCTTGTGTCACGCCTAGATTGCTATGGGCTTGGGCGAGGTCTGGATTCAGCTCGATGGCCTGCTGGTAGTAGCGGGCCGCTTCGTCCATTTGATTTTGGGCACGCAATCGGTCGCCTTGCTCGACGGCTTTTTGCGCGGCATTTGCTCGGTACTGCAAATACCAATACGAGCCACCCACGCCGAGGACAACCGCCAGCGCGGCTGCTCCTATGAAAAAGAAGCGACGGCGCGGCACTAGCTCTCGGTGGGGACTTTCACTGTCCTGTCAGCCATGGGATTCTTGTACACTACTGCCGGACGGCCTCTATGGCGGTCATGATCTGATCTTGGCCCCAAGTTCCTCCGAGCCGCAGCGAACTCGTCGCAATGGAGCCGGTGATCGTGCCTTCTTCTTGGGTGAAGGCATAAACTGTCTTAGCATTGAGGTAGCGCACCTCCAAGGTGATCTGCTCGGGATCATTGGGCTGGAGAATGTCGATTGCCTGAATGAAATCGTTGCGGCCCTCGCCATAAACCAACGTGGCAGTCACAGTAACTTCCTTAGGGGTGACCCGCACAATACTTATTGTAACGGGGCGGCCTTCCCCGCTGACGCCATTGGATAGGACGAAATTCCCGGTGCCTTCGTATTCGCCGACCCAAGCATCGGCGTAATCGGACGTCGGTTGAACGGCTTCATCCGAACCGCAACTCAGGGTGGTCAACAGGCCCGCTAGGGCCAACCATGTCCATTGTTTCATCGTGCGTACCTCCGCAGAGTTTTCGTTCGGCAAAAGTATAGGGCACAACGCACCGCGAATCAACCGCTTTGCGCGGCCGCCACTCGCCAATTCTCCCCTCAGTTCGTACACTATGCGTTGCAAAATGTATCCACTGCCAAAGACGCCAACGCGCCTAGGTCTCGCGCTCGTCGCCTTGTTGGGCTGCGCCTCCGAGCCGCCCCTACCCGCGCAGAGCGCCCAGCGCTACGAACAGGCCCGCCAACACCTAGCGGCCGGTCGTTTGGACTCCGCCGCCTACGTGCTCGAAGCACTCGTCCAGCGCGATACCCTGCACTACGAGGCCGCACTCGCGCTCGGGGAAATCTACTTGCGGCAAAAGCACTACCAACAAGCTGTGTCTCCGCTCGCACGCGCACAAAAGCTCGCGCCCGAGCGCATCGAACCCCGATTGCAGTTGGCCCAAACTCTGAGCAAACTCGGACGTCAAGCCGAAGCCCGCACCCTTTTCGACTCCATAGTGACGGCCTTCCCCGGCAACGCGGTCGCCTGCATGGCATACGCCGACCTCCTAATGACGCAAGACCAACCCGACGCCGCAGGTGCCCTCGCTCAGTACGAGGCCATCCTCGCCGTTGATCCCAATCACTACCGAGCGCGCTCGGGCAAGGCCGCCTCGCTTTTGCGCTTGGGCGATTTTGCTGGTTCCGCCGTCCGTCTCGACAGCTTGCTCGCCGAGCGGCCGGACGACGTGTATCTATCCTTCCTCTTGGGCGCGGCCCACCACCACTTGCGCCAATATCCCGAGGCCGCCGCCGCGTACAAGCGCGCCATTGACGTGCTGCCTCCGGCCTCGCCGCAGCGCACCGTGCGCCAGTGGAACCTGCGGCTGGCCTATATCGAGGCGTACGGCACCTACCCAGGCGACCTCGAACCAGCCCATCAAATCGGCTTGGCACCGCTAGCCGAGGCATCGCCGGTGCGCTTCACCGATATGGCCGCAACGGCTGGCGTCGGCAAGCGAGATCGGGGGCGCGGCGTGGCGTGGCTCGACTACGACACCGACGGCGACCCGGACATCTTCGCCGCGGGCATCCAAGCCCCGCACGCGCTCTATCGCAACGACGGCGACGGGCGCTTTGCCGACGTATCTACCGCAGCCAACCTCGCAGACCCGCGCGGCGGCTGGGCGGCCATTGCCGCAGACTACGATGGCGACGGACGCCCAGACCTCTTTACCACCCGCGAAGCCTGGGAAGGTCTCGCGCCCAACTCGCTCTACCGCAACCAGGGCGATGAAACCTTTCGCGATGTCGCGCCTCAAGCCGGAGTCGCCGGCGCAGACGATAGCTTCATGGCCGTCTGGACCGACTACGACAACGACGGCCTGCCGGATCTGTACGTGGCCTCGGGCATCACCGGCAGCGGACGGCCCAACCGCCTGTACCACAATCAAGGGGACGGCACCTTTGCCGACCGCGGCGCACAGGCCGGCGTGGCCTATCGCGGCAAAACCCTCGGCGTGACCTGCGGCGACTACGACGGCGACGGCGACAGCGACCTCTACGCCATTGACGTGGCCGCCCCTAATCATCTATACCGCAACGACGGAAACTACTTCAGCGATGTCACTGCCGAAGCCGGTGTGGCCAAACCGAGTGAGGGCAGCTATGTGGGATTTTTTATAGACAGCGACGGCGATGGCGACAGAGACCTTTTCGTCTCGGCCATGAACTTCTACGAAGACATCGTGCAGTCGCAGGTCACGGGGCTGGCCTTGCGCCCGACCCGCGCCTATCTGTACCGCAACGACGGGACGACCTTCCGCGACATCGCCCCTCAGCAAGGGCTGGCCCGCTCCTTTGGCTCGATGGGCGCGGGCTATGGCGACGTGGACTACGACGGCCTAATCGACATCTACCTGACCAACGGCGGCCCCATAATGGCGCGCTTTGAACCCAATACGCTGTTCCACAATCGCGGCGACCGCTTCGCCGACGTCACGGCCGCGGCCGGTGTCGGCAACCCGGGCAAGGGGCACGGCGTGGGTTTTGCCGACTACGACCTCGACGGCGATCTCGACCTCTACACAGCGGTCGGCGGCCACTACCCAGGGGATCTGTGGCCCAACAGTCTGTACCGCAACGAGGGCCACCACAACCACTTCCTCGGCGTGGATTTAGGACCTCAGGCCATCGGCGCGCAGTTGCGCCTGCGCGCTCAAGATCTGCTCGGGGTCGTGGAAATCAGCAGCGGTCCGGGATTCGGGTCGTCCAACAGCTTATCCCCGGCCCTCGGCTTGGGGACGCGCACCCGCGTCGATACCCTCGAAATCCGCTGGCCCAGCGGCGCACAGCAAGTGTACGCGGATCTGGAAATCGACCGCTTCCACCGCTTCGCCGAGCAGCCCTGAAATGGCGTGGCAACTGCTCTGCGCGGCATTTGCGCTCGCCTCCTGCGCCTCCGATCCAACACCGGCACCGGATCCAGTCGATCACCTCGACCGCGCCCGCGCTCACTTTGCAGCGACCCGCTTTGAAGAAGCAGCGGCCGCCGCCCGCGCCGGACTAGCTCTCGACTCGACGAACGCTGACCTCCACAATGTGCTGGCATCGTCCCACGCGGCTCAGGGCCGCTATGCGCTGGCCATAGAATCCCTCGAAACAACCGTCCGCCTCAAACCCGATTACGCCATGGGCTTTGTGAACCTCGGCGGGATCTACACCAAGCTGGGCCAGTACGATCGCGCCGACACCTATCTCCAGCGCGCCGTCCAGCTCAATCCCAACAACTCGCCAGTGCGCCGACGCTTGGGCGAGCTGTACTTGGCCACGGGCCGCTACGCCGAGGCCACCCGCGAACTGCTCGAAGCCCTGCGCCTGTTTCCCAACGACGCCACGCTCTACTACTACCTCGGCCAAAGCCTCGCAGCCGAGGACCGGCAGGACGATGCCTTGAAGGCCTTTCAGCGCGCCACCTTGCTCGACATCGGCTTTGCCGACGCCTTCTATCGCCTCGCCACTCTCGCCCGCAAGGCCGGCCGCGATACCTTGTCGCAGCAGGCCCTAACGAGTTTTGCGCACCTGCAAGCACTCAGCGGCAAGGAGGTCAAGCGGCTGCGCGCAGCCATCCTCAACGCGCCCGAAGAAGCCGCCCATCACTACAACCTCGGCCTGTTCTTCGTCCGGCACGGGTACTTTCCCCAAGCCGAGAACAAATTCGACCGGGCCGTCGCCCTGCGCCCCGGGGATCTCGCTCTGCTCAACAGCCTTGCCGGCGACCTCCTAAAGCTGCAACAACCCGAAGCTGCGCTGCGTTACTTACAGGTCGCTCTCGACCAAGATCCAGAGTACTTTCCCGCCTTGCTCAACGCCGGCCAAATCACCGGCCAACTTGGACACTACGACGAAGCCGTCGCCTACTGCCGCCGAGCGGTTGCAGTGCGCCCAGACGACGCCGAGGGCTGGTACCTCCTCGGCTTGGGCCTGTTCAGCAATGGGGAACGCGCTGCCGCCGAACAGGCGTTGGACCGCAGCCTAGCGCTGAGTGCGGACGATGCTGCGCTGCGCGCTAAGACCCAGCAACTTCTCAACACCCTGCAACAACAACCCACAGAAACGCCGTGATTGTACTACTTTCGCTCTTTTTGCCCCTCGTCCTCACTCTCGCTTGCAGCCAGCCAGACCCCCGCGCCGAGGATTGGTCCCAACACTACCAAGCCGGACGCGCAGCCCTCGGCCAGAGCCGCTTTGACGAGGCCGAACAAGCCCTAGCCCACGCTCTGACCTTAGCCGAGACTTTTGTCCCCGACGATCCTCGCTACAGCCGCACCGCCCACCAACTCGCTCAACTCCACGTCGTGCGCGGCGAACTCGCGCGGGCCGAAAGCCTCTACCAACACTTGCGCGAGCGGCAAATGGCCCTCCCAGACGACCATCCCGACAAAGTGTTGACGCTCGACAAACTAGGCGACACCTATCGGCTCCAGCAACGACCGACCGAGGCCGCTCCACTCTACAACCGCGTCCTCTCCTTTCAACAGGCCCACCGAGGCGATGAAGAAGTCGCGGCAACCATGCAGAAGTTATCCGACCTCTACCGAGCACAGGGCGACCGCGCCGCGGCCGATTCCCTCGCCCAGCGCGCCCATACCCTAAACCTCCGCGCCCGCGCCCATGCCCTGTTCCTCCAAGGCCACTACCAACGGGCCGCACCCCTGTACCACAGTGCGCTGGCCCTGCAAGCGGGCGATCATCCCGACTTGGCCCGCACTTGTTACTACTTAGGCCGTCTGTACGACGCACAGGATCGCTATCGGCAGGCCGAGCACTTCTACCGGCGCGCCTTAGCCGCGTCCCCCGCCAGCGATCCCGACCAAGTTGGCGCAGCACTCGCCGACCTACTTGCCCGCCAAGCCAACCATCCTTAACGCCCACAGGAGTCCCTTTATGAACCGCCCCCCCACAGAGTTCAAACGCATCGCCGCCGCCGACCTCAGAGCTTTTGGCACGGCCTGCCTCCGCGCCGCTGGCATGTCCGCTGCGCACGCCGCGCAGTTGGCCGACCTGTTGACCAATTCGGACTTGCGCGGCGTGCGCTCGCACGGCACCCGCGCTCTGTACGGGTATTGCTGCACGCTTCGCGACAAAAAGGCCAACCCCGACCCAGACATCCGCGTCCTGCGCGAAAGCGACACCCACGTCTTTGTCGATGGCGATGGCAGCCTCGGGTACGCGCCGACCATGCTGGCCGCGGAACGCGCCATCGCCAAAGCCAAGGGAAAGGGTCTCGCCATCGGCGCGGCCTGCCACATTGGACACTACGGCTCAGCGGGACACTACGTGCGCCGCGCCATGGCGGAAAACTGCGTAGGCTTCTCAGTGCAGGCGGCCTATCCTCAGTACTACCCCAGCAACGACGGCAGGCGCGCCGCCCACTACGGCAACCCGCCCCTGTGCTTTGGCCTACCCGGACAAGAAGGGCCACCAGTAGTGCTCGACGTAGCCACCTGCATCCTCGCCGACTACCAACGCGGCGAACAGATCGAAGCCATTGAAGAGGTGATCCCCGCGGCCTTCTTCAAATCCATGGGCTACACCGCAATCGCCACCCTGCTCGGCGGAGCTTTTGTCGGCCAAGGCGGCGACCGCGCCCGCGAGATCGCCGCGCAATGGCCGTCGGCGCGCATGGGTAGCTTAATCCTCGTCCTCGACTTGGGTCTCTTCGCGCCCACTCCGCAAGTGCGCTGCGGCGTCGATGAGTTGGTGCGCCTAGCGAACGAACAGATGATTCCACTGCGCGGATACGACGAAGTCACCCTGCCCGGCACGCCTGAACACCGCAACGAGGAAACGTACGCACGCGACGGCATTCCCATCGGCTTAGAAGACGTCGAGCGCCTAGCCGAGTGCGGCCGGGCCTTTGGAGTTGTGCCCTCGTGGCTGGACTAACGCCGCGTCGATTTCTACCTTAACGAACCGTAAAAAGGAGAAATTCTATGAGCCTGACGCGCGAGCGCCACGCCGAGCTAAAGCGCTATGCCATCCAATTGCGCCGTCTCGTCGTCGAGTCGGTACACCACGCTGGAGCTGGCCACTTGGGCGGCCCCATGTCCGCGGCCGAGTTGCTCATCGCCCTGTACTTCGTCGAACTGAACATCGACCCAGACCGACCCCGCGACCCAGACCGCGATCGCTTCATCCTGTCCAAGGGGCATTCCTCAATCGGCCTCTACGCGGCCTTAGCCCTGCGCGGCTACCTGCCCATCGAGGAACTTGCCACCTTTGACGCCATTGACTCCCGCCTACAGGGGCACCCAGACATGAGCGTCCTCCCCGGCCTCGACATGTCCACCGGCTCGCTGGGCCAAGGCCTGTCGCCCGGCCTCGGCATGGCCCTCGCCGCCCGGCTGAAAGGACAGGACTTTCGCACTTGGGTGATGATCGGCGACGGCGATTCGCAGGAGGGACAAATCTGGGAGGCGGCCTTTGTCGCGGCCCGCTACGGCCTCGACAATCTCACCGCCATCCTCGACTGGAACGGCCTCCAGCAATACGGCTGGGCCACTGAAAAGGGCTACGGCGTGCTCGACCGCTTGGCCGCGCAGGAAAATCCCCTCAGCCGCTGGCGCGCCTTTGGCTGGAACGCCATCGAAACCGACGGCCACGACTTCCCTGCCATTTTCGCGGCCTTTGCCGCGGCCAAGGCACACCGCGGTCAACCCACCATCATCGTCGCCCGCACGGTCAAGGGCAAAGGAATCTCCTACATGGAAAACGACTTCAACTGGCACTCCAAACCAGTGACCGACCAAGACCTCAAACAAGCGCAGGACGAACTCGCCGCGCAGGAGGCCGCGCTGTGAACCTTTCCACCACCGGAGAGATGCTGGCCCAGCGCGACGCTTTTGGCGACGCTCTTATCGAACTCATTGACCGCGACCCGCGCGTGTACGTGCTCGACGGCGATTTGGCCAACTCGACCAAGGCCGACAAAGTCTCCCGCGAGCGGCCCGGTCGCTTCCTCGAAATGGGCATTGCCGAGCAAAACATGATGGGCGTCGCCGCTGGCATGGCCACCTGCGGCCTCGTGCCGTGGCTGAGCAGCTTCGCCTGCTTCATCGTCAACCGCGACCTCGATCAGCTCCGCGTCGTAGTCGCTCAGCCCAACCTGCCGGTCAAGCTCTGCGGTGCCTATTCGGGCCTATTGACCGGCAAAACCGGCAAAACCCATCAGGAAGTCGCCGACATCTCCGTCATGCGGGCCATGCCGAATATGACCGTTTTGGCCCCGGCCGACGCCGTAGAAGTCCGCGCCTGTATGCTGGCGGCCAACGACCTGCCCGGCCCCGTGTACGTGCGCATGACGCGCGATCCGGAACCAGTCATCTTTCCAGCCGACTACGAGTTTGAGTTGGGTCGTGCCCTTGTCGTGCGCGAGGGCACGGACATCACCCTCATATCCACGGGAGCCCAAACCCCGCGCTGCCTCGCCGCGGCCGACGAATTAGCGAGCGAAGGGATCTCGGCACTCGTCCTGCACGTACCGACCCTCAAGCCACTCGACGCAGATGCCATTGTCGCCGCGGCCGCGCAGACGGGCTGCGTAGTAACGGCCGAAGACCACACCATCGTCGGCGGCTTGGGCGGCGCGGTCGCTGAAGTGCTAGGCGAGCGGCGTCCCACGCCCATGCAGCGCGTCGGCATCCGCGACGTCTTCGGCGAATCCGCACCTAACGAAGACCTGCTGCAAAAATACGGCTTGACCCCCGGGCATGTGGCGCAGGCGGCGCGGGCGCTGCTCTCTTGACCGTCGTATCCAAATACCCGTAATTAAATGAGACTCATTTACCGCAACCGATAGCCACAAGCTGCTGATGACGCGACATACTGGGTTCACTTCAGAGTGTTTGTTCACCAGTAGAAGCTCATACGAGCCATTAGAGTGCATCTTTGATGCGCTCTTTTTCTTTGGCCGGTACCATAGGAAACGAGAGACCACATGAAAGAGGGTTTGTTGCAACTGTTGAAGCTCCAAGAAGTCGATAAAAAACTCTTCTCTCTCGAAGAGGCCAAAGAAAAATATCCCGCTGAAATCGACCTGCGGCGCAGCAAGATAGCAGAAGCGCGGTCCATTTTGTCCGATCTAGAAGCCCAAAGCGCTGAGCTAGCCAAGCAGCAGCGGCACTGCGAGCGCGAGATCGAAAGCAGCAAAGCCACCCTACGCGAGCGCGAGGAGCGTTTTTCCGTAGTAACGACTAATAAGGAATACGATTCTCTCCAGCTCGAAATCGAGATTTGCAAAAAGACCATTGCCGAGCACGAGACGCAATTGCTCAAAGCCCTTGAGGGTCAAGAGCGAATTCAGGGACAAATTGACGAAGAGCAAGAGGCTTTTGAGGAAGTCCGCGCAGTCGAGCAAGAGCGCATCGATGAACTCGAAGGCATGCTCGGCACTATGCAGGAACAAATCGACGAGGTTGAAAAGAGTCGCGAGGTGGTCGCCAAGAGCATCGATGACCAATTGCTGCAGACGTACAAGCGCAAGAAGGGACGGCGCGGCATTCGCGTCGCAGCCGTACACAAGGAAGCTTGCGGCGCTTGTTACTATCAAATGCCCGCCCAAATACTCAACGAGGTACGCGTCGGCGACCGCGTCATTTACTGCGAGAGCTGCGGCACCATTATGGTCTGGGACGAGCAGTTGGTTTGATTTTGGGAGAAGTAAGTCGGGCGGGCGCGCTAGCAGTCCTCAGTGGCCGCTAGTGAGGAAAGTCCGAGCTCCACAGGACAGGATGCTGGGTAACGCCCAGGGGGGGCGACCCCACAGATAGTGCCACAGAAAACACACCGCCCAGCTTGCTGGGTAAGGTTGAAAAGGCGAGGTAAGAGCTCACCGCACCTGCGGCGACGCAGGTGGCAGGGTAAACCTCATCCGGAGCAAGGCTAAGTAGGGGAAAAGAGGTGGTCCGCCTCGCTATATTCCCGGGTAAGCTGCACCGAGGCGGCCGGGCAACCGCCGCCCCAGATGAATGCCCGCACAGCGCACTTCAGGTGCGTGGACAGAACTCGGCTTATAGACTTACTCCTCCCACACCCGGGGCCCGGCGGCTCCGGGTGATTTTTCTGTTTTTGGAGAGCTAATGTTCCCTCTGATCGCCGCGCTGGTGTTGATTGCCACACAGCTACCCGCCCAACAACCCGAACGCTACGCAATCGAGCCTTTAGTCTCGCAGCTAGCCGAAGGCTATATCGACTGGACGCAACACGCGCTCTTCGCCTATGGCGACGGCGCCGCGCCCGCGGCAATCACCGACCCCGTGCAGCAGCGGCTCCACGGGTTGCGCAATGCTCGGGACGCGGCCTTCCACAACATGCGCCAACTAATCGGCCAAGTCCGCCTCAACGCCGATACCCAACTGCAAGACGCGGGCCTCGATCGCGATTTCCAAGAACTCGTCCGCGTGGCCATTGGCTCGCAAAGCGAGGACCAAGGGCACTATCGCATCGCCGTGCGGCTGCTTCTACTAGGCGATTTCGCGGCGGCGGCACTGCCTCAAGTCGAGCCTATAGACCCAAGATCACACGACCTAAGTTACTTCGACGACTCCCCCTCAGTACCAACGACCGCCGATTCACTAACAGCACCAGTCAGCGCCGATTCGCTGATGCTGGTCATAGCCGATTCACTCGCGCTACCAGCCATAGCCGATTCGCTAACAGCACCCGCCACCGACTCGCTCGCAGTGCCAGTCAGCGCCGATTCGCTGACGACGCCCCCTACCGCCGATTCACTCGCGGCAGACGAACTCGTGTTCTTCGTCCCCGAGGCACCCTATACCGGCCTGCTCGTCGACGTCCGCGGTCTCGAGCTGCAACCGAACATCGCGCCGAGGCTGCTCAGCGCGGCTGGGCACGTGATTCACGGCGCAGCCACCGTGGACCGCAGCCTCGCCACATCCTACGGAGTTGTCGGCTACGACGACGACATCGACCACGCTTACACCAGCGAACGGCTCGGCGGGGAAGAGGCCAATCCTTTCGTCGTCAGGGCCACGGGCACGGCTGGTCGCTACTCGGGCGACGCCGTCCTCGACGACTTCGATGCCGTCCAAGTGCTGCAAGCCGACGAGGTCGGCGACTTCTTGCGCCAAGGCCGGGTGACTTTCCTCCTCGGCCCTTCGGCTGGGCTCTGGTCGAAGCCCGCGCCAGCGGCCTTCGACGACGCCTATTTCGATTCTACCTATACGGACACTTTCATCTTAGAAGGAATAAAAAATGAGTTTGAGTTTTACGGAGAAATGGAACCAAGCGATCTCCAAGAATAACTCGCTGGTCTGCGTCGGGCTAGATACCGATCCCGCGCAGCTACCCGCCAGCGTCCGCGCCAAAGCCGATCCCGTCCTCTACTTCAACCAGCAAATCATCGACGCCACCTGCGATCTCGTCTGCTGCTACAAGCCCAACTTCGCTTTCTACAACGCCCTCGGCGCGAGCGGCTTTGCCACGCTCAAACGCACCCTCGACTACATTCCCGAGGACATCCCGGTGCTCATCGACGCCAAGGTCGGCGACATGGGCAATGTAGCCGCGCAATATGCCCGTGCCTTTTACGAGGTCCTCGGCTGTGACGCGCTAACGGTGAATCCCTATATGGGTCACGACTGCGTCGCACCTTTCACCGCATACCAAGACCGCACCACCTTTCTCGTCTGCCTGACGTCCAACCCTGGTGCCGACGACTTTGAAAAACAGCTCATGGGCAACCGGCCCCTATACGAGCGCGTCATTGCCAAAGCCCACGAATGGAACGCGGCCAACAACATCGGCCTAGTCTTCGGCGCGACCCAACCCGAGCACTTGGCTCACTTCCGCTCCCTAGCGCCGGACATACCCTTGCTAATACCCGGAGTCGGCGCGCAAGGCGGCTCTATAGAGCTAGCGGTCAAAAACGGCTGCGACGCCCGCGGTGCGGGTATCCTCATCAACTCCTCGCGCGGTATCCTCTACGCCTCCCAAGACAGCGATTTCGCGGCTGCGGCCCGGCAGGCGACCCTAACCCTGCGCGATGCCATCAACGCCCACCGCCCTTGAGCCGTTGCCACCGCGCATAGCTATCCCTATTTTTTTGCAACGAGTCGGGGTGTGGCGCAGTCCGGTCAGCGCACCTGCTTTGGGAGCAGGATGTCGTCGGTTCGAATCCGACCACCCCGACCACCATTTTCCCTCCAGCACCTTTCTCTTCGCACAGCGAAATTCGCACTTCTTTCACGGCAAGGATGAATCATGGCACGAGAAATCAAGGCTTTGCTCGACGAGGAAATCGCCGCGTACGCAGCGCGCAATCCTCGCTCCCAAGCAATGTTTGCACAGGCCAAGCAATCGCTGCCGGGTGGCAACACCCGCACTGGCATCCACATTGACCCTTTTCCCTTGTACGCCGACCGCGGCGAGGGAGCCTATCTCTACGACATCGACGGCCATCGCCTGATCGACTTCGTCAACAACAACACGGCCCTGCCCTTGGGCCACGCCCATCCCGCCATCGTCACTGCCCTACAGGAACAAATCGCCCGCGGCACTGGGTTTTCGCGGCCCCTCGCCCTCGAAGTGGAGATGGCCGAGATGCTCCGCGCGCGCATGCCCGCACTGGAAAAAATGCGCTTTTGCTCCTCGGGCACCGAAGCCGTACTCAACGCCCTGCGCGTGGCACGGGCCCATACCGGGCGCACCAAGATCGCCAAGTTCGAGGGAGCCTATCACGGCATTGACGACAGCGCGCTAGTGAGTTACTTGCCGCCGCTGGGGCCGGAGTTGGGACCAGCTAACAAGCCGCAGGGCGTAGCCTCTTCGGCCGGGCTGATGGCCCACACCCTCGACGAGGTGGTCGTGCTGCCGTTCAACGACGCGGCGGCCTGCGCCGAGATCATCGGCGACTGCGCCCAAGACCTAGCCGCCGTGATCGTAGATCCGCTCTCCACAGCCGCTGGACTGACGCTGCCAGAGGCCGGTTTTTTGTCGAGCCTGCGCGACGCGACCACCCGCGCTGGTGCCCTGCTGATCTTCGACGAAATCGTCAGCTTCCGCTTCGGCCCAGGCGGGACGCACACGGCCTATCAAGTGCGGCCCGATCTGGTCTGTTTGGGCAAGGTAATCGCCGGTGGGACGCCCGGCGCAGTTTTCGGCGGCCGCGCCGACGCCATGGATCTATACGATCCAGCCGATGGGCCGCAGATCCAACAGTCCGGCACCTTCAATGCCAACCCCATCGCCCTAATCGCCGGCTTGCAGACCCTCCAAGCGCTGACCCCAGAGGCGTACGAGCAGACGGAAGAGCTAGCGCGTCGGGCGGCTGAGGGATTGCAGGCCGCGTTTGGCGAGGTCGGAATCGCCGTGCAGGTAGTCGTGGCCGGGTCCATATTCCGGCTGTATTTCCTCGAACAGCCGCCGCTCAATTTCCGCGAAGCAGCGCAGGACGACGCGCAGATACACCGTTGGCTGTTTTTTGCTCTGCTCAATAGGGGAATATACACGCGGACGGGCGGCAACATATCACTGGCGACCGAGACTCACCACATCGACGCGCTGGTGCAGGGGGTGCGCGAGGTGGTGCAAGTGCTGTAACGTCCCGCATGACCGCTAGCACATGGCGGCGTGTACTCCTGTGGAGCCTGTCCCTGAGCATGGTTTGCTGCGGTGGTTGGAGCCGCCGGCCTCCGCCAGCAGAATCACCAACCACGTCCACGGCAACAGCCCACTACGCCTACTACTGTGCCGATTGCCACGGTCCCGACATGGACGGAGGTATGGCCAGCAGTCTGATTGACGGTCGTTGGGATTACGGCGCAAGCGACCCGGCCATCTTCGCGAGCATTGCTGTAGGGATTCCCGAGGACGGCATGCCCGGGTTTGGCGCGGTAATGGACGCAGACCAAATCGACGCGTTGGTGCGCCTGATGCGGGAGGCCGAGCACGCACAATCACATTAATCCCACCGATCCCCCTGATTTGCCGCCATCAATGCGAATATGATGGGATAGCTATCTGACCAAAGGTTAAAAAAACACATGCGATACAGCATCTATCTAGTTTGCATCCTCGCCATTGCAGGAGACGGCGCGGCCCAACAAATCGTCCAATCCGAGGAACACACCTTTCGCGTCGAGACCTTCGCTACCGGCTTGGACGTGCCGTGGGGCCTCGCTTTTCTGCCCGATGGACGCTTGTTGGTCACCGAGCGCGAGGGACGGCTGCGCATCGTCGGCACCGACGGCGCAGTCTCGCCGCCCATCGACGGCGTGCCCAAAGTGCTCGTCAAGGGACAGGGCGGGCTGATGGATGTGACCTTGCACCCCCAGTACGCGGAGACCGGCTGGATTTATCTCAGTTACTCGGATCCGCTGCCTGGGCCGTTGGGCGGCATGCTGAGTTACACGGCCATCAGCCGCGGACGACTGCAAGACGAAGAGCTGGTCGATGTGGAAGTGATTCATCGCGTCCCGGATCAATTCTACACTCGCCACTCCCACCACTACGGCTCGCGCATCGTCTTCGACCGCGAGGGCTATCTGTACCATGCGATAGGCGACCGCGGCCAGCGGCCCCTCGCCCAGAACGTGAAACTGCCCAACGGTAAAATCCACCGCTTGCACGACAACGGCGGCATCCCGTCCGACAACCCCTTCGTCGGCGGTAACGGAGCCATTGCGTCGATCTGGTCCTACGGTCATCGCAATCCCCAAGGCATGGCCATGCACCCAGAGACCGACCAACTGTGGGCAGCCGAGCACGGCCCCAAGGGCGGCGACGAACTCAACCTCGTGCAGCGCGGCCTAAACTATGGCTGGCCGGCCATAACCTACGGCATCAACTACGACGGCACGCCCATCACCGACCAAACCCATGCCGACGGCATGGAACAGCCGCAGACCTATTGGGTGCCGTCGATAGCGGTCTGTGGTATTGACTTTTATACCGGCGAGCTGTTCGGCAACTGGCAAAACGACCTGCTGGTGACTTCGCTGCGCTTCAACCGCCTGCACCGACTGCGCTTGGCGGGCACAGAAGTGATACACGACGAGATCGCGTACCAAGGCGAGTCGCGGATGCGCGACGTGCAGACCGGGCCGGACGGCGCAATCTATCTCGCGGTAGAAGATCCGGGACGAATTTTGCGGCTGGTGCCCGCAGAGTAAGACAAGGTTAGGTTAGGGGTAAAGAAACGAACCAATATGGAAAAGTGAACTCTTGGCCGCACGAGACTTGAAGTCAGTGTGCTGGGAATGGGGAGCTGTATGTCTCTAGCGCGGGCACTCGTGGAGGGATGAGGCATGCCTCACAAGGCTAATACAGCCATCAGGCGATTCAGTTGGACCATCATGTTATGATCCTCCTATGATCCACCGAATTCGGAACGGATCGACGCAGCTTCCCAAGCAGCCACAGAGCCCGGTCGCAAATGGGCCGCTTATTTACTCAGCGATTCCAATCTCTGAGAGAAAGTCCCTCACCTCTTGTTGTTGTCGGCGTGTTGCTTTTAACACGCTCAATACCGTCCGGCCGCGGTCGGTTCGAGCGTGGATATCGGCCCCACGATCCACCAAAAAACGTACTACTTCTAAAAAGCCTCTCGGCTGCTGATAGGCGGCCTGATGCAACGGCGTCCAGCCGAGGTTAGTTCGAGCGTGGACATCAGCCCCACGATCCACCAAAAAACGTACTACTTCTAAACGGCCTCTTTGGGCGGCCTCGTGCAACGGCGTCCGGCCGCGGTCGGTTCGAGCGTGAATATCAGCCTCACGATCCACCAAAAAACGCGCCACCTCTACATGGCCTCTTTGGGCGACCTTGTGCAAAAGCGTCCGGCCATCGTTAGTTCGAGCGTGAATATCAGCCCCACGATCCACCAAAAAACGTACTACTTCTAAACGGCCATTTTCGGCGGCTTCGTGCAAAAGCGTCCGGCCATCGTTAGTTCGAGCGTGAATATCAGCCCCACGATCCACCAAAAAACGTACTACTTCTAAACGGCCATTTTCGGCGGCTTCGTGCAAAAGCGTCCGGCCATCGTTAGTTCGAGCGTGAATATCAGCCCCACGATCCACCAAAACGCGTACCATCTCTACATCACGAACACTAGCCCCGTGCAACGGCGTCCGGCCGCGGTCGGTTCGAGCGTGAATATCAGCTCCACGATCCACTAAAAGACGCACGACCTCCACATGGCCTCTTTGGGCGGCCTCGTGCAAAAGCGTCCAGCCGCGACCGATCCGATCGTGGACATCAGCTCCACGATCCACCAAAACGCGTACCATCTCTACATCACCCCGCCCAATAGCCCACCTCAAGGCGATCATGCCGTAGTCATCTTGGGCGTTGACATCGGCCCCGTGATCCACTAAAAGACGCACGATCTCTATATCGCCCGGTTGCGGGGCCTCCATTTTTTCCCCCAACTCGGCGACCCAGTGCAAGGCGGTCCGGCCGCGATTATCTTGGGCGTTGATCTCAGCCCCGTGATCCACCAAAAAACGCGCCACCTCTACACGACCGTTTTCGGCGGCCCCCATCAACGCCGTCCAGCCGCGGTCCGTTCGGGCGTTGATGGGGGCCCCGTGTTCCACCAGAAACTGCGCCACCTCTAACTGGCCGTTCCAAGCGGCCCACATCAAGACGGTCTCGCCGTGGTCGTCCGTTGGAGCGTGAAGATCTATCCCGGCATCCCTAAATAGCTCTACCGCGAACAGATCACCCTTTTTCACGCGCTCAAGAAAGGCCAACTGGGTATATGGAATCCCCCGCTCACGTAGCTCGCTGCGAGCCTGCTCAGGGGTTCGGGGTGGGGCGAGGTCGCCAACCGAATCCGGCTCGGCTTGGGCTGATGGCACCAGCAGCCCGCACAGGGCCAATACAGCCATCAGGCGATTCAATGGGGCTAACATGCTATGATCGGCCTGTTCGCGCTCGATAAGGTAGGGCTGCAACCCATTTCTCCCCCGGCGATAGGATGGTTTGAAATAAGTCAAAATATAAAACGTGTGCCGTGTGCATAAAAACAAAAGCGCGTCCATAAACTTGTCCGCTTGTTATGTCTATTAGTAAAAAACCCCTGCGCTAATAGATTTGGCACGGGGTTTTTCTTGTAAATTCAAAAAATTTATTTTCAAACTGACTCACTACCCAGAAGCGCATCTCATCTTTGTAGAAGGCGATCTGATATGGAAAAGCGAACTCTTGGCCGCACAGGCCTTGAAGTTAGTATGCTAGGCATGGGCGGCCTGTACGTCTCCAGCGCGGGTGCCCGTGGACGCGACGAAGCATGCCGCGCCGTCCACCACGCCCTCGAACTTGGCGTGAATTACGTGGACACAGCACCTAACTACCGCGACAGCGAAGAGGTCTTGGGTATCGCGCTCGAAGGTGTGACGCAGCCGTACTTCCTCGCGACAAAACTCGGCGGCCGGCCGCAGCCCTTTAATCCGCAAGATAAAGATCTCTTGCGGCAGTCGGTCGATGAAAGCCTTCGCTTACTCAAACGCGATTGCATCGATATCCTATTGGTACACGAACCAGACCGTCCCGGTCAGTACGATTGGTGGACGGACTACGACAATTTTCACGGCCCCGTCTGCGATCTGTTGGAAGAACTGAAAGCGGAGAACATCATCCGCTTCACCGGACTCGGCGGCACCACCGCTTATCAGCTTCCGCTCATTATGGCAACGGGCAACTACGATGTCGTCTTGACGGCGTTCAATTACAGCTTGCTCTGGCGGGAAGCGACCATCGCCATCTTCCCCGAAGCCGAGCGACAGAATATGGGCCTTATCATTGGCTCGCCGCTGCAACAGGGCGCCCTATCGCAACGCTACCCCGAAATAGAAACCGGGGCGCCGTGGCTGAGCCCACCGCGCCAGAAACAATTCCAGCGGCTTTACGCTTTTCTAGATGAAATCAGACTGTCGCTGCCGGAGGCTGCGCTCCGCATGATGGTGGCGACCCCGCAAATCTCCACGGTCTTGATGGGAGCGCGATCGGTGGAGGAAGTGGAACATAATGTGCGCGCGGTGGAAGCGGGGCCGCTGCCGGCTGATGTCCTCGCCCAGCTTCAGGAAATTGCCGATATGGTGCCGTTCCGACCGTTTGAAGAGCCGTTTGGCTTGCCGTTTGGACGGCCATATAAGGGGCCTGGCCAAGCCGGCAGATAGCTGGAGCGGTTCACATCAGCCGCCGCCGCCAAGTTCGGCGCGCAAGCGCAAAATTTCGGCTTTCATCTGCTCGCTCTCAACCTCTTTGGACACGTCTCGGTACATGACGATATGGCCCATGTTGTGTACGGGCGCTGTCGAGCGATAAAACAGCCGGGGATTTGAGTCGTCGGATTCGCTGGCTTCTTCCTCCAAGTCGCCCGTGCGGTCCAACAACAGCCCGCGCCCCAATTCAGTCAGAACGGGAGGCCGGAGGCGCTCCCCGATGCGTGCCCTGAGATCACTTGGCGACATCTGCTTCAATTCGCTTTCCGTGGCGTCAAGCAGCTTCTCATACCCCTGATTCGCCACCTGCAGGTGTCCCTCGGCGTTGAACATGCCGATGGCATCTCCTGTCGCGTCAAGCACTGCTTGCAGTCTTTGATTGCTAGCTTCAAATTGCCGATTACTATCTTCAAGTTCCCGCTGGTGCTTTGCCAACTCCTGTTCGACGTTCCACTTCTCGGTAAGCGAAAGCGTGATCTGCTGAATCTCCTCGCGCGAAAACGGCTTGCGGATATAGAGCAATTTGTGCAGCAATTCCATGTCGTTGACAATCTCGGGTAGCGTCTTATCCGAGTACGCGGTCATGATGACGATTTCGATATCCTGCTCGAATTGCCGAATCTGGCGCACGGTTTCAACGCCATCCGTACCCGGGGGCATTCTGACGTCAATGTAGGCCAGTGCAAAGGGACGGTTCGATTCTTGGGCTGCTTTGACCATTGCGCAGGCTTCCTCCCCGCTTGCCGCATGGGAGAGTTCAAACTGCGGCAGACCGGGCTTATCGCCCTGCGCGACAAACGCTGCCGCCAGCTCATCTGTTGCCCTCTTGGTGGAGCCGGAAGCCAACATCTCTTTAAAGTCGTTGTGAATTTCCTCTTGGTCATCAACGATCAGCACGCGGTAGTTCCAAGAGTCATTTGATTTCATAAAACCGCCTTTATAGTTGCTCGACCCGTCAGACAGAGGGTTCCGACGTGGCTTCCTCATCGAGATCGACGGAATTGAGCCGCAGCGAGACACGCATGGTGGTGCCGGTCCCATAGCCGTCGCTCAAGGGCTGAATTTTCCCCCCAGAGCCCGTGACAAAATTGGCCGCCGAATGAAGCCCTAGCCCGCTCCCCTCTTGCTTTGTCGTATAACCCGCCCCAAAGATCGCTTTGAGGTTTTTCTGCTCAATGCCAATGCCGTTGTCCTGTACCTCAAGGACGAGAAAATCCTGCCGGACATACGCTCTGATTTCGATGCGCGGCTGTTCCTCAAGCCCGCCTGATTTCTTCAACTCATCAATGGCTTCCATCGCATTCTTGAGCAGATTGACCAGCATCTGGTTAAACTGTGTTTCCTGAATGCGAATCTCTTCAGGCGCATTGCCGCAGTCCACATGCGTCTGGATGCCCCTGCTGGCAAACGAGTCTTGCACGATTCTCAGGGCACCGGAGATAGCCTGACGCAGATTGACGTCCTTGCTGGTCATGGCTTTGCTGTCAAAGCCCCGTTGCGCACGGACAATGTCCACAATATGGCTCGTTTGACTATTGACGCGTTCAACCGTGCGGATCAATTCCCGATTCTGCTCGACGAAATCGGCGGCGAGAGCCAGCAAAAACGGCCGCACCTGTTGGCCTTGCGGGTCGTGCCGGACGTAGTCGCCCCAATCCTCTTCATGTGCCTCGACGGTCTTTGACAAGGCCGACAAGCGCTCGATCAGCGGATCGTTCACCAACTGTTCTTTCAGGGTGCCAACGCCGATGGCCACGCTGGTAATGGCATTGCCGATGTTGTGCAGGACGGTATCCATGACCTCCAGACGGCCTTGCGCAAAGGCTTGGGCCAGGGCTTCTTCGGCCCGCACCCTCTCCGTCACATCGCGAAAAACGACGACCCCGCCGCGAGCCGCGGTACCGGGCGACGCAATGGGCCTGCCGTTGGTGCTGATATAGACTCCCTCCGGCTTGGCCTCCGTGCGGATGAACATCTCCATCTCATCAGTCGCCTCCCCGCGCAAGGCGCGCACGAGCGGTAGTTCCTCAGTTGGAATGGGCGTGACTTTATCGGGATAGAAAATGCTGTACCCCTCCGTCCGTTGTTTGAGTACCGTATCCACCCTACCTCCAATAATGCGTTCCGCACTCTGATTAAAAGTGAGGTTGCCCTTCTCATCGGCGACGATCACACCGTCGCTAATGCTGTCAAAAATGGCCAGCATGAGTTGGATCTGATGCTGCAGATCGTCAACGGTATTTTTCACTTTGTTCTCAATCCCCTATGCTCGGGGACGTGCTTCCTCGGTGAAGCGCTCGCCGTGGCAAGTTGCGCAGGGCACGAAGACATCCAGCATTAGTTGCGCGTCATTTTTGTACGGGCTACTATGATACCCAAATTATCGGGGAATCACAAAGGAGCCAGTCGACCTTTTGCGGCTGGTACCCGCGGGGTAAAACAAGGAACAACGCTATGGCTGACGGCCTTTACGACCTAGTGATAGAACGCGATGTAATGGTGGAGATGCGCGATGGAGTGCGGCTGGCGACCGACCTGTATTTTCCTGCCCGCGATGGCCAGCCGGTGCCCGGCAAGTTCCCCGCAGTCTTTCACCGCACGCCCTACGACAAAAGCGACGTGGAGCGCAACAGCAACTACGGCCAATTTTTCGCCCAGCGCGGGTACGTGGCCGTCTATCAGGACTGCCGGGGGACGTTCCAGTCCGAGGGGGATGTGAACTTTCTCCTGCCCGAGGCCGAGGACGGATACGACACCTTGCAGTGGATCGACCAGCAGCCGTGGAGCAACGGCAAGGTGGGGTCGTGGGGGACCTCGTGGTCGGGCTGGACGCAGACGGCCATGGCGGCGTTGGGGCCAACCAACCTCAAGGCCATGGTAGTCAATATGAGCGGAGCCGACGCGCACGAGTCTTCCGTGCGGCACGGAGGTGCGCTGGAGTTGCGATTTTTGGCGTGGGCGTTTTGGCATTCGGCAGCCAACACCCAGCGCGCGCTAAAAGCCGACCCATCCGTTGATACCGCCCTGAACTTGGGCGCGCCAGCCTTTGCCGACTGGCTCGCGCGGATGCCGCTCCGCAAGGGACAGACCCAACTCAAGTTGGTGCCGCCCTACCAGCAGTGGGCGTTGGACTTGCTGACCAAGGCCGACTACGACGAGTACTGGCAGCACCCTAGTTACGCGCCAGCGCTCTTTTGGGACGACTTCCCAGACGTGCCGACTCTAATCATCGGGGGCTGGTACGATTCGTACACGCGCTCGACGTGCAAAAACTACGAGGGGCTGACAGCGCGCAAGCAGGGGCCAGTGCGGATGCTCATGGGACCGTGGACGCACGGCACTCAAACACTGGAGCAGAGCTTTGCCGGCGATGTGGAGTTCGGCGAGGACGCGGCGCTGGACGACTTCCGCGACCTGCATCTGCTCTACTTCGACTGGGCGCTCAAGGGCGTTGATAACGGCGAGGCGAACGCGCCGTCAGTGCGGATCTTCGCTATGGGTGGGGGTGGCGGCTATCGCACCAGCAGCGGCCGGCTTTTCCACGGTGGACATTGGCGCGACGAAGCCGAGTGGCCGCTGGCACGGACGAACTATACCAAGTACTATCTGCACGGCGACGGCACCTTGTCGCCGCAAGAGCCAGCCACAGAAGGCGGCGATACAGTCTATCGCTTCGATCCAGCCAATCCGGTGCCCTCTATTGGCGGCAATGTCTCCTCGCTTTCCGAGATCGGCCCGCTGCCGCCGGGCGTGGGCACTTCCGCCAATGCGCCGTGGCGGGCGCGGACGGAGCAATTGATGGAGCCGGGCGGGTTCGATCAGGCGGAGGGACCGGCGTTTTACGGCTGTGCGCCGCCCTATCTACCGCTCGGCTCGCGACCGGATGTGTTGGTCTTTACCACTGAGCCGCTGGTCGAGGACGTGGAGGTGACCGGGCCGATTGAAGTGAGGTTGTGGGTCTCGTCATCAGCGCCGGATACGGATTTTACCGCCAAGCTAATCGACTGGTATCCACCGAGTCGCTGGTATCCGCATGGCTACGCCCTCAACCTGACCGACAGCATCGCGCGCCTGCGCTACCGCAACGGGCGCGAAAAGGGCGAGTTGCTAACGCCGGGCGAGGTTGCCGAGCTGACGATTACCCTCTATCCGACGAGCAATGTGTTTGCCGCCGGGCACCAGATTCGCCTCGACATTTCCAGCTCGAACTTCCCCCGCTTCGACGTCAATCCCAACACCGGCGACCCCATCGGTCAGGAGCGACGACGCCAAGGAACAGACAACAGAATTCACCACAATGCCGCACAAGCGTCGCACGTGGTGTTGCCGATTATTCCAACATAGGAGAAACGCTAATGGAACAGTTGCAGTTGGCCCTCGTGGGCTGTGGAGGCATGGCCGGGGCACACGTGCGCGGCCTAGAGGAGTTAGCACAGGCCGGGATTGACGACATACAGGTGGTGGCCTGTTGCGACTTGGTGGAGGCGCAGGCGCAACAGCGGGCCG
>JAPPEG010000347.1 GCA_028875345.1 Gemmatimonadota bacterium | reverse complement strand
CGCTATATCCACGCAGCGCTCCGAAGCCTGCCGCATGGCCTCGGCCACCTCCGGGTGCATAATCGACCCGCTCAATCGCGTCGCTGGTCCTACGGCGTTGATAATGGGATCAACGCCTAATTCTCGATATATGTCCATACTTTTAGAGCGGCTTTCCCCCGCCGTCGTAGAGTAAGCCGGGGGCCGGGAAGCGGGAACAGAGTGCCCGCACTTCAGCCGCGACCTCGGCGTACTCCGCTTTCCGGTCGTCGAGTTCTAGCGCTTTATTGGCCCGCACTTGGGCCACCCGATCCATCCACTCGGCCAACTGCTCCATCTCCTCGGCACCAAAGCCCCGGCTGGTAATCGCCGGCGTGCCGATGCGGATACCGCTGGGCTTGCGCGCCGGCCGCGGATCAAAGGGCACGCGATTGAAGTTGCAGACGATGCCCGACGCATCCAGCGCCTTAGCCATCGCATAACCCGTAATGTCCTTATTGGTCATATCCATGAGGATCAGGTGATTATCGGTGCCGCCCGAGCTGAGGGCAAAACCCCGCGCCGACAGCGCAGCGGCTAAAGTCTGAGCGTTGGCGACGATCTGCCGGGCATACAGCTTAAACTCCTCGCTCATCGCCTCCTTGAGCGCCACGGCAATCGCCGCCGTGGTACTGTTGTGCGGCCCGCCCTGTAAACCTGGGAACACCGCTTTATCGAGGGCCTCAGCGTACTCCGCCCGGCATAAGATCATTCCGCCGCGCGGCCCCCGCAGCGACTTGTGCGTAGTAGTAGTTACTACATCTACGTGCGGCACCGGACTGGGATGTACCCCGGCGGCCACCAACCCGGCAATATGCGCGATGTCGGCAACCACAATAGCCCCCACCGAATGCCCGATCTCGGCAAAGCGCGCAAAATCAACGATGCGCGGATAGGCCGTACCCCCGCAGAAGAGCAACTTGGGCCGGTTCTCTTTGGCCAGCACTTCAACTTGATCGAAGTCGATTTCGCCCGAGTCTCGGCACACCCCGTACTGCACGGACTTGTAGTGCATCCCCGAGATGCTGACTCGATCGCCGTGTGTCAGATGGCCTCCATGCGCCAGCGCCAAACCCATGACCGTATCGCCCGGCGCGCAGAGACCGACGTACACGGCCTGATTGGCCGGCGAGCCTGAATAGGGCTGCACGTTGACGTGCTCGGCTCCAAAAACCTCCTTGGCGCGCTCGATGCAGAGCCGCTCGATCTTGTCGATTTCTCGCTGGCCTTCGTAGTAGCGCGCGCCTGCATATCCTTCGGAATACTTATTCGTCAGGATCGAGCCGCTGGCTTCGAGTACGGCTTGACTAGCGTAATTTTCAGATGGGATCAGGCGAATTTTGTTGTACTGACGCCTGTTTTCAGCGCGAATGATAGCCTCGACTTCCGGGTCCACTGCCGCCAGCGTCGCCGCGATCTCGGGCCGCACCGCCACTGCCTCCATTGGTTTTGTCCTCCCCAGCGCGTTTGTTAATTTTGGTAGGAATAGCTTACAAAAATTACGGCGGGGTATTTCTATGAGCAAGTATCTGGGCATTGACGCTAGCACCCAATCCATCACTGGCCTACTCATCGACGCGGAGCAGCGCGCTATCGTCGCCGAAGCGTCCATCAACTTCGACGAGCACTTCAAAGCCACGTATGGAGTCGTCAACGGCGTCCTCGACCTCGGTGAAGGCGTGGTCCACAGCGCGCCCCTGATGTGGGGCGAAGCACTGGACCTGCTCCTGCAAACGCTCGCCGACCAAGGCCACGATCTCGGTGCCGTGCGGGCAGTCGCCGGCAGCGGCCAGCAGCACGGCACCGTCTATCTCAACGCCAGCGCTGGCCCAGCCCTAGCGCGTCTATCACCCAGCCAGCCGCTCAAGGACCAGCTCGCCGCCATCTTCGCCCGCCCAACTTCTCCCATCTGGATGGACACTTCCACTACCGTTCAGTGCGCCGAGATCGAAGCGGCCGTCGGCGGGCGTGATGCACTCCTCGCGCTCACCGGCAACGCGGCCTTTGAGCGCTTCAGCGGCCCACAGATTCGCAAGTTTTACCAGACCGAACCCAACGCTTACGCCGGCACTACTTACATCGGCTTAGTCAGCTCCTATGTCGCCAGCCTGCTCGCTGGACGGCTCGTCGGCGTTGACCCCGGCGACGGTAGCGGCACCAACATGATGGACATTGCCGCACGCCAGTGGAGTGCACGTGCGCTCGACGCTACCGCTCCCGGTCTAGCCGCCAAACTCCTGCCCATCGCCCCCTCCAGCCAGCCCGTCGGCCCCATCAGCCCTTATTACGTGGGTCGCTACGGCTTTGCGGACGACTGCCTCGTGTTGCCTTTTTCCGGCGACAATCCATGTAGCCTCATCGGCCTCGGCCTCGTCGCTCCAGGACAAGTCGCCCTGAGCTTGGGCACCTCAGACACCTTGTTCGCCTGCATGGACCAACCGCGCACTTCCGCAGCCGGCGAGGGTGCAGTCTTTGCCTCGCCCGACGGCACGCACTACATGGCCTTGACTTGCTATCTCAACGGCAGCTTAGCCCGCGAGGCCGTGCGCGACCAATACGGCATGGACTGGCAGCAGTTTACCCAAGCCTTGCACGCCACGCCGCCGGGCAACAACGGCGCGCTTATGCTTCCGTACTTCGCGCCGGAAATCGTCCCCAAAGTCCCCCAACCCAACGTCGTCCGCCAAAACCTCGAACCCGACGATGCGCCAGCCAATGTCCGCGCCGTCATCGAGGCCCAAGCCCTTTCCTCGCGCATCCACGCACGCTGGATGGGCGTGGACATTTCTTCGCTCTACGTCACCGGCGGCGCATCGGCCAACGTCGAAATCCTGCGCGTCTTTGCCAACGTCCACAACTGCCCGGTTCATCGATTCGAGACGACCAATTCAGCGGCCCTAGGCGCTGCCTTGCGCGCCGCCCACGCTCACCAATCCTCAGCCGATCACGCACCTTCGTGGGCGGAAGTCGTCGAGCCATTTGCACAACCGATCGCCGGATCGACGATTGAGCCAGAGCCAAGTGCCGTAGCCGCGTACGACAAACTCATCGGCCAGTACGCCGCCCTAGAGCAAGCGCACACTTAGGGCACGATACAACAAAACGGGTTATATGCGTAGTCCCGTTGACATCTAAAATGGGTGTTAGAAACGCAATGTTGACCGAACGGGTTTGTTATTAACGCACATAGTGAACAAGGCAACAATTCGACTCGGGAGTTCGACGTGGAGGAAGCCGCTTGACACAGGGCCTTTAACTATCCATGTTTTTCACCTTTAATGTTGAAAATCCTGTATAAGACGGGCATTCACAGGTTGTAATAAAACACAACTTTTTATGAGCATTGAATTGACTGCGGCAAAAAGGGCGCAGGTTTGCGCTGGACAGATGGCTACTTGCTGGGCCGTGACGGCGATTGTCGGGCTGATGGCGGTCGATTCATGGGCTGTGAATTCAACCGTGCTGGCCAGAGTCGGGAGCGAAGTCATTCTGGTAGATGACTTGCTCCGCGCCGAGCGCAATATGCGCCGTTTTTCAGCAGGTAATGCCCGGGAAAGGCTGCAGCCTTTTATCGATCGCAAGCTTCTGGTCTTAGAGGCCAAAGCAAAGGGTTTGGATCAGCACCCCGAGGTGGTCGCAAACGTGCAACAGGTGCGCAACCGGAGACTAGTCGAGCGTCTGTACGGGGAAGTCACGGGAGATATTTCTATATCGGAAGAGGAACTTCGGGCGCATTTCCACCAGAGCGAATTGCACAAAAAGCGGGAAGTGCGGGCGAGTCATATTCAGGTAGGCAGTCTCGAAGAAGCCCGGGCCGTGCAAGAGCAGCTGCGACAAGGTGCCGATTTTGCAGTACTGGCACGTGAGCAGTCCCTCGATCGCACATCGGCGGCCAAAGGTGGGGACATGGGTTTCTGGCAGGAGGAAGAAGCACGGCACAGCGGGTTTGTCGCTGAACTTTTTCGCCTACAGATCGGCCAAGTATCCGAACCGTACCGCAACTCGCAGGGAACTTACCACCTGATCAGAGCCAATGAAGAGCGATACGTCACTTTTGAGAGTCAAAAAAAGACGCTGCGGCAGGCGCTGGAAAAGCAACAAAAAAAAGATCGCTGGTCCAAATACTTAGCCGACCAGAAAACGCACTTTGGTTTTTCAGTAGATGCCCAGGTATTGGGCGTATTGCTGCAGCGGGGACGATTGGCCGAAGGCGGTGTGCCCATACTAGAAGCAGGAGACCACGCGCGCATTCTGCTGCGCTATAGCGAAGGAAGCATCGACCTAAACGCGTATATGGCTTTGGTAGAGGAAGCCGAACCCAGCCGTCGTCCCCACGCCATAGACAGCACCGCTGTGGTCGAATTTGCCCAAGACGAAGCACTGCGCAAAATCCTGCTGCCTCTACTAGCTCAACAACGGGGGTTGGATCGCGAGGAAGCCGTGATTCAGTTCGTCCGGGATAAGCGCGAAGAGGCCATGGTCAAGCTGCTGCGCCGAACGGAAGTAGAAGAGCGCTTCGTCACAGAGGAACAGCGGCGCACTCTATATCGGGATCTAACAGGGGAATTCACCCTGCCAGTGCGCATGTTTTTTGCCGGTGCACTGGTCGATTCGGAACCAGCTTCGCGCGCTATCGCCCAGCGCGTGCGCGCTGGCGAGGATATGGCCGAGATCATGCGCGAGTACCCGGCATTTAAAGGACGCGTGCGTCAGTTCGACATATTTAACTTCACGCTGGCTGACACTGCGACGGCCCAAGGCGCTATGGCCACTATGATCCAGGCCGTGCGGGGCATGCCGATTGGCGGCATCAAGAGCCCGCTCCCCATCCAGTTGAGCGGTAATATGAAAGGGTATCTCGTACTCAAAGTACTGGCGATGCGCCCGGAAAAGACCCTGTCTTTTTCTACACCCAAGGTGCAGTCCAGAATATGGCGTCAATTGCGCTACGCCCATCGGCACGCGATTGAAGAAGACTTTGATAGCTATCTAGATGAGTTGAGGCATAAATACAGGACTGAGATAGTTGTCGATGAACAGGCCCTGTCTAACCTAGAGAAGTAGTGGCTCTGCGTTTCTACTCATAGACGAGTCCAAATCTCTCTACTCTAAATGCGGAAGGAGGTGAATGGATACAGCGTTCGCAACTGCAGGAGCAGAAAGAGCAATATCTCTAATTCCATCAGATAAGGAGAAAAAGATGCGCAAAAACGCACTCATAGCAGCAATGTTGTCCGTGGCACTGGCGAGCTTCGCCTGGGGCCAGTCCAATGCCAACGGCATTGGCTACTTCGCCTTAGAGGTACCTGCTAATGTTACCATCACCATTGATGGAGACGATGGCGACTGGGCGTGGTTCGATCCCATTTTCACCGTTGGTCCCGACGAGATGTACGAAATCCAGAAGGCCGAAGTGCTGGACAAGAGCGATCTCGACGTGGCCATTATGACGGCGTGGACGGGCACAGACCGCGACAACAGGCTCTACGGCTTTGTGCGCGCCACCGACGACACGCTAGTCGTTACCTCCGACGTCTTTGACGACGGCTGGCGCGACGATGATCTCGAGATCATCACCGATGCCAACGCCAGCGGCGGTCCGCACGACGGCGACGGCGAGTCGGGCACGCGCGCTGAGGGGCAGCAGTTTACCATGCATTTGCCGGTCCCCGGCGTGTATGAAACGCCCTATGGCGGCGACGGCTCTTGGTGGTTGCGCTGGCAGGTGGTCGAGGAAATCCACTGGATGGATGAGTTTGCCGAATCCAGAGTGACGACCAATCCTCCGGGAGCAACCACGGGTTCGACCAACGTCACGGTCAACTACGAGTACAGCATTCCCCTCTGGGATTACGCGTCATTGGACGGCGCGGATAACAGCATCCGCCACGAAAACGAGGCCGGGCAGATCATCCGCCTGACCTATCAGTTGAACGAAGCGGATAATCCCGAAGACCGCCGCACGCATCAGCTAGCAACAACCGGTGAGGACGGCGCTTCGGGCAACTGCGATGTCTGCTCGGAATACACGCTGCTTGGCGCGGACGAGTACGATCGCGCCGACGGCGGCGAGGGCACCGCAGTGGAATCCGAGAGCTGGGCAAAAATCAAAGCGACCTTCAGCGACTAACCGAACGGTCCTTTGAACACTATTGGGCGGCGGCAGATGCCGCCGCCCAATAACCGTGCAATGTACACTTCCCGAGGTTAATGCGATGATACGGTTTGGTTTGTGGCTTTGTGCCCTAGTGATGTTGGCAGGATGTGGACGTTATTTCGACGGACCAATTCAGCCAGCTCCGCAGGGACAGCAGGAGGCCGATATGGTGATTCAAGACGATGGCTTGATCACCTATTCGTTCGAGCGTCTAGAGATTGGTCTGCGCCCCATGACCGACGCCGAATTGAACCGCAAATTCCCACAGCAGTCCACGCAGGGGCCCGTATCGACCAATCCCTATACTTTCGGCAACTGGAAGCGCATGGGCGAAGAGTGGACGCCGCCCAAACACAGCGTATGGCTGCTAAAAGTTAAAAACTACGCCTATCCCAAAGTCGGCGTCGATCCCCTCAAGATCGAGCTGATTTCAAAGGATGGGTATCGCAAGTACGCGCCCTTAGAATCGCTGCAGATCTTAGAATATTACTATTCGTTTATTCAGGGATATGCTGGCAACGAATACCGGCGCTTTAACGAGCGCGAAGATATGCTCAAGCGCACTATGTTTCAGGAGCAGATCATCTTCAGCGGCCAAGAATCAGAGGGCTTTGTCGTTTTTCCGAGTCTGGCACCCGACGTGACGGAGTTTTCCATCCACGTCAGGGACATTGCATTGCGATACGATTACCGCAACGAGCCTGTAGAGACCAAGGATCTGACCTTCCACTTTCAGCGCGAGGTGTTTAAGGGATTTCGGCCACCACCCGAACTAGTGAATAGGCAATGATGACTTTCTTTAGGCGAACTGCTTTGGTTGGGCTGATCCTGTCGTTCTGGATTGGGACGGCGGAACTGCGAGCCGATGTCTGGGGAGTCGGCCTAGGTGGGCAAGCCTGGGAGGAACCAGCGCAGACTATGGCGGGGGTAGTTGTAGGCGAAGGACAGGCCCTGGGGCCGGCTAGCTTTTCACTTGAGCAGAACATAACTCAGTTCATAGTCTGGGGAGTCGGCGCACCTAGCAGCTTTATCGCCGAAGGCAACGGACAGGTGTGGAACAATTCGGCGCGGGGCATTGAGGGGTCTGAAGTTCTGGTGGACGGGGATGGCGCGACCAGCACGGAAAACAGCTTTAAGGAAGTGGGGGTCAATCAGCGCGGACGCATTTTTTTTATGGATCTCGGGGCTTCGTTCCCAGTTAGCCAAGTTGTTTTTTACCCCCGCGAAGGAGAGGATGAGTTCGTCGCCGGCTACGAAATATCACTCAATGACGGGCGCACTTTCGACGCCAATGACTCGCCCGTTTACGAGGCCGTTCGCCAAGTGACGATCAACCGCGACCCAAGAGTGGATGTGCGTTTCCCGACGCAACTAGTGCGCTTTATTCAGCTCAGAGTGCTTTCACCGAGCCCCTTTGAACTGGCGGAAATCGAGGTCCACGGCGAAGGCTTTGTGCCGCGTGGGCTCTACGAAACACAACTCATCCAGTTTGCCCAGCCTGTCAACTACGGCGCATTGACTTTTCGCGCGCACAGAGTTTCGCTGTCCGAGGAAGGCGAAAGCAGCGCGGGCACCGACGAACAAGTGCGGGTGATCGTGCAGATGCGCAACGGCGTCGACGAAACGCCTTTCGACTACTACCAAATCGCCGACGTAGAGACCCGGTCGGAAGTGCTGGTCAGCAAAGAGGAGTACGAAGAACTGCCGTTGGTCCTCAAGGGCAGCATTCGCCCGGATGCCACGCACTGGTCCTCTTGGACGGAGCCGCTCATCGCCGACTCCAGCGGCACGTACTCCATTCCGCTGGATCTGCCGGGGCCGCGCGATTTTTTCCAGGTGCGCCTACGCTTTGAGGGCAATACCTCCGCCAGCATGCAGATCGATAGCCTAGCCATCGTGCACACGCCGCCGTTGGCTGCGCTGGCATTGAGCGAAGTGGCTCTATTGGACGATCCCTTTCCAGCCGGTGGGCGCGCGGCCGTTCCGGCCGGTCGGGATACGGTTTTTACCTACGACATAAAGGCCGACTTAGGCGAGGGAACGGGCTTTGACGGCGTGCGCATTTCGACGCTGATACAGCCCGAGTTTCTCAAACTGGAAATGGGGCACGAGTTAGAAGAGATACAGCCGGATAGCGTGCACGTGGACGATACGGGTTTGCGCGTTCATTTCCCGTCCCGGCGGATTAGCACAGGAGAAGATGTGCGTCTGCGGATTACGTTTCGCTCACAGGCCCTGCTCTTTTCCACCCAGTTTATAGGACAGCTTCTGGATACGACGGGCAGCCTTCCCCAGCGCATTGCCGAGGGCGACGCGACGCGAGAAGTGGGCACGGACTCGCAGGAGGTAATTTTCCTCGCCAGCGGCGAAAGCGTGTTGCAGTCCTTTTCCGTTTATCCGTCAATTATAACGCCCAATGGCGATGGCATAAACGATTCGTCCGCCTTCTCCTTTGTGCTCATCCATTTAGTGCGGCCTGCCGCGGCGGAACTACTCGTATATGATCTTTCGGGTCGATTAATAAAAAACGTACTCTCTGATGAGCTGATCGCCGGACGTTATACTCAGTGGCACTGGGACGGAACAAACAATGTCGGCGATTTGGTACCTCCAGGGACCTATATCGCCAGAGCCTCGGTAGAGGCGGCTGCCGACGAAGTCAACCGCACGAGCCTGATCCACGTGGCCTATTAGCGCGGAGAACTGAGCATGAAGCACATAGCGGCACTGGCTCTTTTGCTCTTGGCCCCTTGTTTTGCAGAGGCACAGGTAGAGCGATTCGTGCTAGGTACAGGAGATAACGGCTGGGAAGACCTAGCCGAGTTGATGGGCGGCATGTGGGTTGTGGACGGCAGCCTGCAGCCCTACGAATTGGACCCAGCAGTCAATATCGCGCT
This sequence comes from Gemmatimonadota bacterium, assembly GCA_028875345.1. Classification (GTDB taxonomy): domain Bacteria; phylum Latescibacterota; class UBA2968; order UBA8231; family UBA8231. The sequence goes on along the minus strand of JAPPEG010000347.1, from coordinate 17,301 downwards.
GGGCGAGAAGAAGGGCAGCTCGCGTGCCGATGTCTTCGGCAACCCCTGGGGGGGAGAGCGGGGCGGGACGCAGAACGCACGCCTCATTCCCGGCGAGCCCGAGGTCCTCGGAGACAACGGCTTTGTATATACAATAGACGGCGACACGACCCGATCAGTGGCCATTGTCTCCGGCTATTATTACTACAACCTAGGTTGGGAGTTGCCCATCAATCGCATCCGCTTTTTTTCCCCGGCGGAAGGACGCACCCAGACCGACGACCGCAAGCGGATCACGCCGGGTTTGCCACTCAAAAACGCCTACCCCAAGCTGTATGAAGTTTGGGCCGCAATTGATGGAGAGCACTTCAAGCGAGGGCAGTTTGACCTTTTACTAGAGCAAAATCTCAACCAGACCACGCGCATCGCCAATGCTCGTTTTCCCACCCAGCCCCTGCAGTTCATTTTCATACACTTCCCGGAGCTAGGCGTCATTGCCGAGGTGGAGTTTTACGGCGAGGGTTTTGTGCAAAAAGCGCAATACCTCTCCAAGGTGATCGACATCGGTGAGCCGGTCAATTTCGGGCGGGTCATACCTTATTTCAACGGATTTGTCAAAGAAAGCATAGACAGCGAACCCGAACTTTTGGCAGAAAACCCCATCTCCTTTTCGCTGGAAACGCAGACCGGCCGAGACGATACGCCACAGGCCTACAGCATCTACACCGAACTGAGAACCGAACGCGAAGTGAGTTTTGCCGAATGGGATAAAGCGCCGTACGATGATTACGTGCGCCCTGGAGCTCAGGGGCCGGAGCGGCCCGACGTGGACAACTGGAGCTTCTGGTCGGTGCCACAAGAAGCGTCCGCGGGCGAAGGCATAGAGATTCTTTCGCCGGATAATCGGCAGTATCTCAAAATCAGCTTTACGGTGGAAAGCGAGGATTTGTTCACCTATGGCCGGATGGATTCACTGGTCGTAGAATACTCACCTCTACTGGTCGATGCGATCGTCGGGGAGGTCGCATTACAGGACGAACCACAGCCGCTCGGGCGCAAGACGGAAGTGCCCTTGGGCGAGGAGCGCATCTTCACTTTTGACGTACGGGCTGACTTTGAGTCGGAGACCAAGTCGGGTTTTGACGCCTTAAGGCTGCAAACCCCGGGCCGCGTCCAGTTTATAGGACTGGAAATGGGCGACCCCTTGGTCGCTGTGGAACCCGACAGCATCGCGGAAAAACGGGGCGAGTTGATCGTCTATTTTCCGTCCAACCGCATCACAGCTGCAGACAACAGGCCGCTGCGGCTGCTGTTCAAAACGGGCGTCTTCAGTTTTAACGCCCTATTTCAGGGCGAGATCTTTGTCGTGGGGGGAGAAGGACAGCCCCAATCTATCGATCCGGGAGATGCCAACGCGGAGGTATCGACCAATTCCATCGAGGTGCTGGCACCGAGCGAGGGGTTAGATGTGCTGAGCGCATTGGACGTGGGATCGACCGTCGTGACGCCGAATGACGACGGACGCAACGACACGTTTGAACTAGCCTATTCACTGCTGGGCGTCCAGACCAGCCAAGTGGTCTTTGCAATCTACGATTTGCGCGGACGCAAAGTGCGAACGATATCGGCCGATTCCAGAAGCGAAGGGCGTTATGTCGAAGAGTGGGATGGGCGGGGAGAGGGAACGGGACTCGTAGCTCCGGGCCTGTACCTTGCCCGACTTTCCGTCGAGACGGACGCGGGTGACTTCACGCGCACGCGCATCATTGCAGTAGCCTACTAAACGGATTGCGTATATGAGCTAAACGCTTGCGAGGATATACCATGAAGAAATTCGCTGCAATTCGCCTTTTGCTCGTCGCCACCCTGTGTGCAGCAGGTGCCCAGTCCGATGAACTGCGCTTGAGCAGCCCGGCGGACTGGCAGACGTGGACTATTCCCAAGGGCACGCTGGAAATTGCCGACGACGGTAGTATCAGCTTGGCGTGGATGCGCCGCAATATAAACGCCGTGGCCGATGCCGCAGAGTTTTCCCATAGCGAAGGCAAGAAACAGGTTTTTGGTGGTATCCGCGAAGTGAATTCAAACCCCCAAGATGCGGCTAATATTATTGACCAGGATCCATCGACTTGGTGGCAGCCGTCTGCCGACGATCCGCTAGATGATTGGTGGATCGAAATTGACCTCGGCCGACCAGTATTGGCACGCAAGTTGCGCCTTGTCTTTCCGGACACACCCGACGCCAAGCCCTTTCGCAATTTCACGACGTACATAAGTAACGGTGTAGATACGCGTTATGGCGTGACCTACCACCCGATCGCCGTCACTACAACACCCAATGTAGAGCGCGTTTTTGAAGTCGATCTGAAACGAATTGAGTTCGGTGTGGCCACTGGAGAACATCTCATAGAGCAGGATACGCTGGATTTTAACCTCGTCCACCACGTGCGCCTAGTGCCCACGGAAAAGAATCCAGGCGCGGCGCTGGCTGAGATCGAAGTGGATGCACTGGGAGATAATCTCGCCATAGGTACGGTGGAACGGGGCGGGTCGGTGCGAGCGGGGCGGAGCGAAGATAAGGTCGGGATGATCTTCGATGGAGATGTCAATACCAACTGGCGACTTGCCGTCGGCGGTGACCAAGCCAAGGAGGGCAATCTCAGGACCTACGTCGAAGACGGCGATTGGTTCGAATGGGATCTGGGCGCCACGTTCTGGGTAGACCACCTTTCCCACATAGACCTAGCTGTCGGAGACGGAGAGGGGTCTCGTGGCTCCCACGGGTACGGGGCCAAGCTATTTATTCTCACCACTTCGGACGGTACGCCGGCCAGTGGCCTGACCAGCGACCGCATTCGCAGCAATTTTGACTACCAAGAACTCAGCGACGTATTCAACGATAGATTCCCCACCCAACAGTCGTATCACTTTGCATTCCCGCTGCGGAAAATCCGCCATATCTTCTACCACCGCAGCGGCATTCCGATGCGCCTGCAGATCCGCCAGACGGTTTTTGAATACATACTCCACGGCGAAGGGCACGTGGCGGCGACGGAAATGATTTCGGACTTCATCGACCTAGGCTCCATGAAGAGCGTGCGCAAGCTGTCGTGGGACGCCGATTTACCTGCCGGCACGCAGATCGAAATTCGCTCGCAGACGGGCAATACCTTTGAACTGCAGAAGAAGTATTACCACAAGAACGGCACAGAGCTAGATTCGGCCCGTTTTGGCAAGCTGCCCAAGAGCGTGCGCGGACGCATCGACACCCTCAAGCTCAAAGGGCCGGATTGGAGCGGCTGGAGCCAGCCCTATGATTTTCCCGAGGAGGCATTCCTCTCGCCTACGCCCAGACAATTCCTGCAACTGCAGATTCGACTGGCCAACGACGATCCACAGCTAACGCCGGTACTGCGCTCCCTGACCCTAGAATTCGACGACCCCCTCGTCAGCGGCGGCATTGCCGCGCGCATATTGCCGCGCGAGGTCGGACTAGACTCACTGCAGCGCTTTACGTATTTGCTGCAACCAACCTTTGTGCGCAACGACCAAGGCTTTGACGAGGTCTTTATCCAAGTACCGGGCGAGGTGCAAGAGGTTGGCGTACGAGTCGGCGGACAGAGCGTGCAGCCGAGGGAAGTTGAACTAGCGGACGGGCTGCTAAGAGTCGGACTGCCGGAGCGGGTGCGGGAGGATTCGGTGGAAGTGCTGTTTACCGCGCAGGTAACGACCAATGCCACTCTTTTTGAGGCCTGGGCCGGGGACAGCCAGCAGAATGTGCGTCAAGGCGTCGAACCCTTAGAGCCGCGCTCTATGATCGTTTTTGTGCCCGATGTGGCCGGTGGGAACTTGCTGCGCAACGTGCAGGTGACTCAGGTCGTTACGCCCAACGGCGATGGAGTAAACGACGAAGCGCAAATCAACTTTATCGTGGTCCAAGTCGAGGGCAATCCCAACGTGGATATCTACGACCTAACTGGATCGCACCTGCGGACGCTCGATCTAGACGCCACGGGTTTCGCGTGGGATGGCCGAGACGATGCAGGAGCGGTTTTGCCGCCGGGTGTGTATATCTGCCGCATCCAGATGGAAGCCGACTCTGGAGACCAGTCGGTATATCGCACCATTAGTTTGGCCTATTAATAACCAGCGTGTTGCACAGCAGCAAAAAAGGGAGGGAACAAATGGGCCGGAAGTTTTTCGGTGCCCTGTTAACGGTTTGTCTTTTGGCAGGTGGAGCGTTAGCCGAAGGTCTGCAATCGGGTTTTCTCAACCCCTATGTCACCAGCGGCGTGCGGATATCGCCCCAGACCATCACGCCGACTATGCGGAAGTGGTATCTGCCCCAGACGCTCTACGATATCTACGGCTGGAGAAACTGGGAGTACACCAACTACGCCAAGGATCGCTACGAGCGCTATACCGACATCGTCCTGCAAGGCCAGCGCTTTTACGATATCTACGGCAATTACATCACGCGCGGCTGGAGGATCTACGAGTGGGCACAGCAGCACCCCACGGAGACGGGCAGTGCAATCGACAAATCTGTGGAGTTCAACAACTGGTTCAACAACCTAGTCATTTCAACGGCGTCGCAGGGCCAATATCACATGGCGTTGACCGTGGGCGAGCAACTGAGGACGACGCTGACGCCGATGACCTTTTCCAAACCACTATTCAACGGCGTGCAGTGGGATTTCCTCTCCGATAAATACGCCCTGACGCTAATCGCCTCGCGCACGGACAACCCCGCTCTGGCAGCCACGGCGACCAACCGCGACCAAGGGGCTACGGTGCGGACGATCTTCACCAATTTGCTTGGCCTGCGCGGCACGGCCCAGGTCGGCGACTTTATCAAGCTGGGCACCACCTATGTCAACGCCGGCCACTGGAATAGCTCGGAGAGCTTCGGCAACAATTCTCTCAAGGGCACGCTTGGCGGCAACCTGCAAGCGGGCAACGTGCAGCGCCTCCTAGTGCGTCTATCCGACGATTCGCCCGAGGACGGCGAGGGGGGGGCGTTGCTCTTTCTGCACCGCGTGTACATAAATGGTGTGGAACATCCCGAAATTTCCGACCGGGCGCTGGTAGATGGCGGCATTCGGCGGCAGGGGCGCTGGGAGGCCAGCGGCGGCAACAACATCATCATTACCTACGATATCGAGCGCGATTTCACGCCTATTCCCGGCGAAGACGAAATCATCGACTTCAAGGAAATCAAAAAGATCGAGATCGAGCTGGTCCTAGCCAATGACTATGCCGTTGAAGTCACTTCCAATATGCAGGTCAACAACACAGGCGAACCCGTATTTTTACCCGTCACCCGCGCAGAGAAAAACATCAAGGACGGCTCCAACCAACGCGTGGTGCGCTTTAGCTACGGCTTGCCGACGGCCAACGAAGTCGCCGGTCTCACCATGGAAATCGACGATCTCTTCGGCGGGTTTAACCTGCGCGCCGAATACAATGTCAACCGCAAATACCGCCGCTTTCCCAACCAGAATTTCACCTACAATCAGGCACTGGGAAAAGAGAGCGCGGAGGGCTACTATGCAACGGCGTCGCACAATGTGTACCCGTGGTTTGCCTATGGCGAAATTTTCAGCATGGACCCAGGCTATCAAACATTTATGTTCGTGCCCGACAGCAACGGGCGCATTAACTACGAAAGTGCTGTAAACAACGTCTATGAATTCGTAGATGACAACGACGACCAAGATCGCTTTCCCGACTGGCGTAGGCGCGCTTTCAGCAGTTCCTCGTCGGAGCGCTTGCTGATCCAGCGGGCTGACGTGGCCGTCTTCCCCGGCTACGACGAAAACAACGACTTAGTGTCGGACTTTAATCAGAACGACAACGGCATGCCGGACTATTTGGAGCCATTTGTGCGCTACGACGTCGATCCGCTGGAGTTTCTCTACGGCACGGACATGAACAACAATACCGTGATCGACCGCTTTGAAAACGACGAGGAAGCGGACTACCCATATCCGCGCGACCACCGAGGTTACAATTTCTACGGCGGTGCCGAGCTCAAGCCGGGCAGTCGCATAATGATCGGTCGCATGCGCGAGTGGCTGCTGAGCAGCAATCGCCGCAACCAGTCGCTCTACGGTTTGCTGACGCTGACGCACGAGGTGCCTCGCCACGGTTTGCAGATGCAGCTCTACAACGGTCTTCGCCGCGTCAAGGACAATATCCCCGAAGACATCATTCTGTGGGTACAGAGCCCGCGCACGCGGGGCGACATGCGCCCATTCGTCGATCCCATGATTGCGCAGGATGCGCTGATCAACACCTCCTTTCTGAGTGCGCGCACGCGTAAATATGCCCCGCTCAATCTAGAAACCAAGCTGAAGTGCGAGATCTATCACCAGCGCGGAGACCAGCGGCCAGCAAACTGGCAGGACGAGAAGCTCCTCGCGCTGATCACCAAGGCGGATCTGCCCATTCCGGTGGGTAAACACGTGCTGTGGCCTAGGTGGAAACAGCTCTACAAGCGGCGCTCGCCCACAGATAAAACCGAACTGGAGAATAACGAGCTGTCGGAAATTTTCTTCTTCGTGTGGCAACAGGAGCTGATCAGCACGACTCGCCTAGAGTCCGGCATTGAGTACGAGATTTTCAGGAATATGGTCGCGCGCACCGATCCACTGCCCGCCGGATATGTGGACGATTTTGAACAGTTCGTGATTGCTGCGCAGCTATCCAATCGCTCGGACTATCTGGGCTATCGCCTGATGACCAATATCGGCGGGCGCTGGGAGCGGCGCGATTTCCGCGACGAGACGACGACCGATCTAGTGCTGTTTCTGAGCATGTTTGCCGGATTGCAATAACGCCTGACAAGTCTGCCTTTGTGCGGTCTGATGTCTGCGCCGATTAATGGAATTGCATCGACTGCATACTTCCCGCGATATGCGCTCTTTTTGTATGCCCATCGTTGCTGTTCTCTTTAGCTGGGGTATGGCGCTGATCGTAGGGTGCTCAAATGAAACTCCCACGCCATCGACAGAAGCTACTGCGCCCAAATTGGATAGAAGTACACTGCCGAAATTCGTCGATGTCACTGCCGATGCCGACATTCACTTTGCTCACGTCAATGGCGGTAGCGGTCGTTTCTACTACGTGGAGACCTATGGCTCAGGAGCGGCTTTTATCGACTACGACAGCGACGGCGACGAAGATTTATACCTAGTCAATGGGGCTGTATTGCCGGGCTTTTTGGAGCGGCGCGTGCCGAAAAACGTCCTGTATCGAAACAGGGGCAATGGGAAGTTCGAGGATATAACAGAGGACGCAGGTGTCGGCGATGAAGGGTATGGCATGGGTGTCTGCGCAGGAGATTACAACAACGACGGTCATATCGATCTCTATGTCACAAACTTCGGTGCCAATGTGCTGTATCGCAATGGCGGCGGTTCATTTGTCGATGCGACAGAGACCGCTGGCATCGGCGACGAGCGCTTGAGTATGAGCGCAGCTTTTGCTGACATCGACAACGATGGCGATCTCGACCTCTACGTTTCCAACAATACCGATTTTACCCTCGAAAACCACAAAGAGTGCAGACACGGTTCTATACGCGTCTATTGCGGTCCTGGTCAGTACAAGGGCGCGTCGGGGATTATGTACCGCAACGAGGGGAATGGAACTTTTGCCGACGTGACAAAAGAAATAGGCGTTTATAACGACCGCTGCCGTCAACTCGGCGTGGTATTTGGCGATTACGACGAAGACGGCGATGTGGATCTGTTTGTCGCCAACGATATGACCCCGAACTTCCTCTTTCGCAACGAGGGAGGGACGCGATTTTCCAATATTGGGCTGGATTCCGGAGTCGCCTTTAGCCCGGACGGCAAATCCGAGGCAGGCATGGGCACGGACTTTGGCGACTACGACCGAGACGGACTCCTCGACCTCGTCGTCTGCAACTTCCAGTGGGAGCACTGTCGCCTGTTAAAAAACGAGCAGGGCGATGTGTTTAAAGACCAGATACACGAGTCCAAACTAGACGAACCGACCTTCTCGACATTGACCTTTGGCACGGACTTTTTCGACTACGACAACGACGGATACCTCGACCTGTTCCTAGCCAACGGACACGTTGAGCCAAATATAGAAATCATCGACCGCGCCGGACCTTCCTACGCGCAGCAAGATCAGCTATTCCACAACAACGGCGATGGAACCTTCACCGATGTCAGCGCCGACTCGCCGGGCTTGGCCACCGCTTGGGTCGGACGCGGATCGGCGACCGCCGACTACGACAACGACGGCGACCTCGACCTGTTCGTGAGCAACAACAACCAGCGCGGCCTGCTGCTGCGCAACGACGGCGGAAATCGACAGCACTGGCTGTCGGTGCGCACCATAGGTACCCACAGCAACCGCGACGGCATCGGTGCGCGGATCCGGGTGGTCGCCGGTGCCCTACACCAAGTCGAAGAAGTGCGTTCGGGTAGTTCGTATCTGTCGCAGAATGCGCTGCGGGTGCACTTTGGCTTGGGCACGCACGCGCAGGTGGATCGGGTGGAGATCCGCTGGCCGAGTGGGATAAAGCAGGTGTTGGAGAACGTGGCGGCTGATCAGTTCCTCACCATCCAAGAGCCAGAAAAACTGTAGAATCAACGCGCCAAAATGCGAAAAAGGGTAAGGCAAAACGTGAAGTGGTCTAACGGCGTGCTATGGCTGGCGTGGATAACGGCTTTGGGCTGCGGTGGCGTGCTAGAAGAAGCGCCTGTAGTAGAGGAAAAGGAAGACCCGCGCGCGATAGAACTGAGTTATTTGGATCGAATTCGCGCCGATTCCAGCGACGTAGCAGCTCACTACGAACTGGGGGCGTTCTATTTAAAACACGCCGTTTATGGGGAAGCGCTGCGATATTTCAGTGAGACCTTCCGCATCGATTCACTGCACGTACGTGCGTTGCTGGGAGCCGGCGAAGTCATGACCCGACAGGGCGAACTGGAACGGGCGTTGGCTGTATATCGCAAGGCCATTGCCCTCGCGCCCGACAGCGCCGCAGTCTATCGCCAACTCGGTCAGCTCTATTTGCGCACAGACGACGATGATAGGGCGCGAGCGACGTTTGCCAAGGCGTTGCGATTAGCGCCCGATCACGCTCCGGACCACTACAACCTAGGCGTGGCGTATGCCCGAGATCACGACTACGAGACCGCCGCCCAGCACATGCAGCGAGCGCTGGAAATCGACCCCGAGTACGCGTTGGTGTACTACAGCCTAGGAGAGATGTACTGTGCCAAGATGGGGCAATGCAAACGGGCCGTGGATATGGCGAGCAAAGCCGTTAAAATAAACCCTACGCGCGCCCGCTACCGCACGGCGTTAGGGCACATCTACATGCGGTTGAATCGCCACGAAGAAGCGGAGGCGGCCTTTCGCGCAGCCATTGAGCGCGATTTGGCTTATGTAGAGGCGCTCAATGGACTAGGAATGGTGCTCGCCCAACAGGGCAAAGAGGCTGCAGCGGCCTCTGTACTCGAGCAAAGCATCGCCCTGAATCCGGCCTATCCAGAAGCGCACTTGACCCTGTCCAAAGTGTATATGAAGCAGGGAAAGACAGAGGAAGGGCAGAAGCAGATCGAGATGTTCAAGCGCCTTCAGCCGCATTTCGATACCATTCGCGATCAGCGTTTGCGCCTCAAAGGCCACGCCGACGATGCCGTAGCCCGCTATAACTTGGGCGTGATCTACGCGAAGTTAGGTTTTGCTGAAATGGCTGCTCAAGAGTACAAAGCCTCGCTGAAAATCAACTCCGCCCAGATACAGGCTTGGCAGAATTTGGGCACGGCCTATATGCGGCTGCAGCGAGTTGACGATGCCATCACGGCCTATCGCCAAGCCCTAACTTTAGACGAGGGCTATGCACTGGCGTGGTTTAATCTCGGCAACGCCTATTTGATGAAAGACTATCCGGTGCAGGCGCGCTCGGCCTATGAGCGCGCTTTGGCAATAAAGGAAAACTACGTCGATGCAATAAACGGTCTCGGTAATGCCAAGCTGCGCGAGGGCCATGCCCAGGAGGCCATCGACGATTTTAAAGCGGTTTTGCGAGCCGATTCTACCTATTTCGGTGCCCATTATAGTTTGGCCGTGGCCTACCGAGAAGTGGGAGACTCACTCGCGGCGCAGCAGCAGATACGCCTTTTCGCGCGCAAGCAAAAAGAGCGCACTCGGTAAACTGAATGCATTAAGGAAAACGCGAAATTGCCGCAATGGAGGTGCTTATGAAACGCTGGAATTTTGTGGGCTATGCAGTCGTGGCCCTACTGTGGATTAGCTGTGCCACACTCTCTCAACTCGAGGCAAAGCGCATCGATATCAATACGGCCTCGCGCTCACAACTAGAAACGCTACCCGGGATAGGGCCGGCAGTGGCGCAGAGGATAATTGAGGGCCGCCCCTATCACAATGTAAAAGGCTTGCTCAACATAAAGGGCATTGATATGCAGCGCCTAAAGGACATCGAACCCTATATAACTGTCGTCAAGTAGCTATGGAATGGAAGAGTACAAAATGAGCGATGAAAGTATCGGCCGAGCCGACAGACGAATGGAACAACCCCAAGCTCGACTTTTGGCAACCCGACCGCCGCTGGGACAAGTGATTACTAAGAAAGGATGAATGATGGCGCGATTTGACGACATGAAAGGGGTCTTCGGCCTGCTGCCGACCCCGTACAGGGAAGACCTCGAGATTCACATCGACGACCTGAAGAAGGTGGCCAGCTTCTGCTGCGAGAGCGGCCAGCACGGCATCGTCTGGCCGGTGATGGTCGGGGAGTTTTGGTTTTTGGGCGAGGAGGAGCGGATCCGGGGGCTGGACGCGGTGCTGGAGGAAGTCAACGGACGCCTGCCCGTAGTCTTCGGCTGTTCCGGAATCTCGGTGCCGCAAGTGCTGCTCTATGCGCGGGCGGCGCAAAAAGCCGGGGCGGATTCGATTATCGCCATGACGCCGGCGCGCACTGATGCAGCCACGGCGATGGACATGTACCGGCGCTTGGCTGGGGTGTTCGATGGGCCGATCATGGTGCAGAATGCCGATATGTACGCGCCGTTGCGCGGCGAGCAAGTGGCGCAACTGGTCGATGAGATCCCGCAGGTCGAATACGTCAAGGAGGAGCGGCAACCCGGTCCGAAGCACATCGCCGAAGTGGCCGAGATGGTCGGCGACCGGGTCAAGTGCATATTCGGGGGGGCGGCGGGCAAGTTTTTGCCCGACGAGATGCGCCGCGGTGCCAACGGCAATATGCCAGCCTGCGAGCTAGCCGATGTGTTGGCCAAGATCACCGAGTTGTGGTGGGCCGGGCAGGAGGAGGAGGCGCGCGCAATGCACCGTCGTCTATTGCCGCTGCTCATTCTCGAAAACCACCCCTTTATGCGCTACATCCTCAAGCGCCGAGGGGTGTTCAGCACGCTGGTGGAACGGGCACCAGCAGGCAAGCTAACGCTGGATGAGGGCGACAAACGAGAGATCGAAACCCTACTGGAGACTGTCGCGGGGGATATCGAGTCGTTTCCGATATTACCGGAGCACTAAGTCGCAACGATGAATTATGGACCGCACTATTCTGTTTTATAGCCTTTGCATACTCGGCATTGTGGGCCTGCTCAGCGTGCCCACAGCGCGTTCCCTGCTACTGGGGCTCGACACGTCCGCACAAAAGGAGAGCGGACGCACGGAGATCGTCCTCGCTGGCTGGGGCAATACGCAGGAAGTGGCCATGCTCAATCAACTCATGGCCGATTTTGAAGCTGGCAATCCAGATATAAAGGTCAAGTTCATCCACATCCAGCAGAACTTCAATACCGTGCTGCTGACCATGATGGCCGGGGGGCGCTCGCCCGACATCTTTTACGTGGCACCGGTCACTTTGGGCAACATGTTGTCCAAAGGGGTCCTCCTCGACTTGGAGCCCTATCTGGAAAAAAGCCAACTCGTTGGCGTTGAGGATTTTTTTCCGCAAACGGTCGAGCCGTACCGTTGGGACGGCAAGCACTTTGGCCAGGGGCCGATCTACGGGCTGTGCAAAGACTGGTCGCCTGACTTTCTGATTTTCTACAACAAGAACCTATTTGACGAGGCGGGTATTCCCCATCCAGACGGCAGTTGGACGCGCGCAGAGTTCGTGGACATTGCCCGGCGCTTGACCAAGCGCGACGAGCAAGGACGCGTCATGCAGTTTGGCGTTTACAATAACGCCAATCCAGAGCAGTGGATCTGGCAGTCGGGCGGGCGCATTTTCTCCGCCGATCGGAGGCGCGTGTTACTCGAAAGCCCAGAAGTGATCGAGGCGCTGCAGTTTGCCGCCGATCTTTCTACGCGCTGGCACGTGGCACCGGGCTACGCCGAGCAAGCGCAGAGTCCGGTAAACGTGATGTTCGAAACAGGACGCGTGGCCATGTGTTTTTACGGTCAGTGGTTCGTGCCCCAGTTCCGCAAAAACATCAAGAGCTTTGCGTGGGGAGTTACAACGCCTCCGCGCCACAAAGTAGATATTTATCTGTCCGGCGGCATGGTCGGTTATGGCATATACGCCCATACCAAACACCCACAAGAGGCGTGGCGCTTTATGGAATATCTGGTCGGCCCCCAAGGCCAAGAGGCCATTGCCGAGATCGGCTGGAACATTCCCGGCCGCAGGGAAACCGCGTACAGCCCTATTTTCGTAGAAAATCCCAATCTAAATGCGGAGATTACCCAGACTTTTCTCAAGGCCGCGGAGCGCACCGAATTATTTCATCGCAGCCCCTATATCAATCCCGCCGAATACAATCTGCTATTCAATCCAGAGTGGGAACTAGTCATGCTGGGTGAAAAGAGCGTACCCGAGGCCCTAGCAGATGCCGCCAGAAAAATCAACCAAGCCATTCGCGACAATATGGCTCTGCAGAAGACCGAGGTGGACGGATGAAACTAAAACTGCGAGAGCACATAGAAGGGTATCTCTTCATATCGCCGTGGATCTTGGGCATGGTGCTCTTTGCCCTCGGGCCGATACTGGCCAGCTTTGGTCTGGCCTTCACGCGCTGGAACCTCTTTACGGAGCCGGAGTACGTGGGATGGGCCAATTTTCAGAAGCTGGCGCACGACCCGCTCTTTTACAAATCAGTGTTTAATACGATCTACTACACGGTTTTTGCCGTGCCGTTGGGGCTCGTGCTGGCGCTGGGACTGGCCATGCTAGTCAACCACCGCCTGCGCGGGGTCAATTTTTTTCGCACGGCTTTTTTTCTGCCCAATGTCGTGGCAGGCATAGCGATGCTACTGCTGTGGAAGTGGCTCTTTGATCCCAATTTTGGCTTGATCAACCTGTTCCTCGACTGGACCGGATTGATGGCGGCGTTGGAGTGGATCGGCATTGGCCGGCCCCAGTGGATATCGTCGCGGGCGGGTGCCATGCCGGGTCTAGTCTTTATGAGCATCTGGGGATTGGGTGGATCGATGATGATCTTTCTAGCTGGCCTACAGAATATTCCCCGCGAGTTGATCGAAGCGGCGGAACTGGACGGGGCCGGGCCGTGGAAGCGCTTTAGATACGTCACCGTGCCGCTACTGACCCCGACGATTTTTTTTCTGACGATGGTCGGCGTGATTGGCTCGCTGCAGGTCTTTAACCAAGCCTATGTCATGACCCAAGGCGGACCAGCGCACGCGACCCTGTTCTACGTCCTGTATCTCTTTCAAACGGCCTTCGAGCGCTTCCAGATGGGCTATGCCTGCGCCATGGCCTTGGTCCTCTTTATCATCACGCTGATCGTCTCACTGATCCAACTGGCGATGGGCAAAAAATGGGTGCATTACCAATGAGCAGTGCTTCTGGAGACACCCTGTCGCTGCGACGCCAGCTCATCCTCTACGCCGCGCTGTCCTTTCTGGCGTTTTGGTTTCTGGTGCCTTTTGCCTGGATGCTCATTACCTCGGTCAAGACGCCAGACGAGGTCTTTTCCCGTCTCCTGCCTTCGGTGCTACGCCTAGCCAACTTCGTGGAAATCTTCAATCAGCCGACGTTGCCCTTCGGGCGCTATTTTCTCAACAGCACGATCATCACGGTTTTTGGCACAGGGGCGAGTCTTTTTACTTCCGCCGTCGTGGCCTATGCCTTTGCCCGCCTGAATTTTTTTGGCCGCGACGTCCTGTTTGTCGCCGTGCTATCGACTATGATGCTGCCCGCGGCAGTGACCATGATCCCGACGTTTGTGCTCTTCCAGAAGCTGGGCTGGGTCGATACCTTTCTCCCCTTTTTGGTGCCGGCCTGCACGGGCAACGCCTTCCAGATATTCTTTTTGCGCCAGTTTTTTAAGACCCTGCCGATAGACTTGATCGACGCCGCGCGCATAGACGGGTGCTCGAATCTGCGCATCTGCCTGTCGATTGCCATGCCACTGGCCAAGCCAACGCTGGCGACGCTGGCCATTCTCAGCTTTCTCAGTCTCTGGAACGACTTTATGGGGCCACTCATCTACCTGCACAGCAATGAGAAGCGTACGCTAGCGCTGGGGCTGAACGCCTTTGCCGGCATGTACGGCACGCAATGGCATCTGCTCATGGCCGCTTCCGTAGTAGCGACCGTGCCCATTCTGGTGGTCTTTTTTATGGGACAGCGCTACTTCGAGCGCGGGCTGGTGATGACGGGGATGAAGGCGTAACGCGCCTTTGTGGATGGATTGACTTTAAGATAAGATACGTTCTGCGAAAACAGGACCGACGCCCGAGCCGTTGGGCTAGGCCGCTCGGTCTTCGACCACTAAGTTGCGCCCGACAGCTCGGAGGGCCTTAACGACCTGACTGATATGGGAGTAGCAGTCTGGGTTGAGCAACTTGCAGACGGCAGACTCGCTCAGGCCCAAACGATCAGCGAGAGCCGCCCAAGTGATGCCCTGTGTGCGCAGAGCCGTATAAAGGGCCAACTTGGCCGCGGCAACAGGAGGCACGGCGACGAGTTCCTGACCATCTGCGGCGGGACTTGGCGTTGGGATGTCCTGTTTCTCTTGGACGTACACCGCGAGTATGGCAACGAGGGCGTCTTCGGCCATCTCAAGAGTCTCAGCGCGATCATCGCCACAGGTCAAGGCACCAGGAACGTCGGGGAAGGACGCGAAGAAACCGCCTTCTTCTTCTGGTGTAAGGATGCACGGATAGATATAGCGCATGAGTCAGAAATCCTTTCGGTCGATATTCAGGTCTTTTAGCATGGCGGCTAGCAGACCCGAACCAATCTCTTTGTGCGGAACGGTGGTGCGACGATTGCCCACATGGAGCGTCCCATGGCTACCTTTGCCATGACGTGGATCAAAGTAGAAGTCCTGTCCAGTCTTTCTGGCATAGCGTCTAGCACGTCTGATGAATTCCCTTCCGTTCATACAATGCTTCCGTCCGACACATTCCCTCGCTTCTCAATCCGCATTTTTAAGCTGCTCCAGAACGTCCATCCCCACCCGCCGACTCCACGCCTCCATCACCCGCCCGAACAGCGGGCCGGGCTTACCGTCGCCAATCGGCGTATTGTTGATGCGCGTACACGGTGCCAAGCAATAGGGCGTGCTGGTCAACCACGCCTCGTCCGCATTGATCGCGTCGTAGGGCTGCAAATCCTTTTCGACCCAGCCTAGCCCCAACTCAGGTGCCAATTCCCGCAGCGTCACCAAACTCACTCCTTCCAATATGTTGCGGCTAGTAGGCGTAAAGATCGTATCGTTCTCCACCACCACGAAGTTGGCCCCCGAGCACTCGGTGAGGTTGCCGTCCAAATCGAGCAGCAGCGAAGTGGCGGCGGGATCGACCGCCTGCGATTGCTTGTCGGCCAGCCAATAGTGCAAGCGCGAGCGGTTTTTGGTCTTGGGGTCAACGCATTGGGGCGGCACGTGGCGTATAGAGGGCGTGACCGCGTGGACACCCTGCTCAAAATAGGGCCGCCACGCGGCAAAGGGCAGCGGGAAAGAGTGGATGCACAACGTGGGCGTCAGACGCGCCGATTTCCCAGCGCTACCCGCGTAGATTTGGTTTTCCCCTGGCGTTACAAAGTGGACGACTCCCAAATCCTGCTCGGGACCGATCAGCTTGCTATTAGTCTGAATCAAAGTCCGCGTACATTCGACCAGCCCCTCGTGGTCCAGTGCCAGTTCAATGCCGGCGTATTTACACGACCGCAAAAGCCGCCGCACGTGCTCCTCTAAGCGGAACGACTCGTGTCTAAACGTGCGGGTCATTTCGGTCAGAGTAGCTCCCAGTACAATCCCCAAATCGTAGATATTGAGATGGGCCTGGGAAGCTGGGACGAAGCCATCGTTGAGATAGACGACTGGTTCACTCATAGCTCATTACTCTCCTGTGAATCCAAGGCGGCGCAGGCAGCGTAAAAATCGTCCGTCGAAGTAGAAAAACCATGCACCTGCTCGACCTCGCGCACGGCCAATTCCGTGGCCCACCGCGCCTTTAGTGTATCGGGGAATTCCACTCCGTCCGTGGCGTCCCGCACCAAAATGGTATTATAGCCCCGCCCGCGCATGGCACGAACCCCGTAGTCGCGGCCCAAGATGCACCAGTTGGTTGCAAAGCCAGCAAAAAGCAAATGCAGAATGCCGCGTTCTTGGCACAAATCGTGTAGCTGCTGGCCCGTGCCCACGACAAAGTCCCCTTCCTCCACGGCGATATGGGGCGAAAGATCCAGTTGCCCGGTTAGGCTCTCCCAATAGGGACCAATGCCCGGCTCTTGGTCGCGCGGTCCGCGGAAACAGGCGTACACTCCCTGCCGGTTGCGGAACTCGACCGGCGGCCAACTCGGGGCTGGTCCCGGCTCAGACGCGGGTGTGCAGCCTTGGTACACTTCGTACTTATCCGGGAAGTTGTCCAGCACTCCGGGACTAGGGGCCTGCACGATGGTCAGGCCGCCTTCCCGCGCCCGCCCGATGAGCGGCGCAATCACTTCCTTGGTCACTGCCTCGGCGCGCTCAATCCAGCTATCGATGTGATGCACGTTCCACAGGTCGATCAGCACCAGCGCCGTCTGCTCAACCGGCAGGGCGAACTCCAGTTCCCGCACGACGAAATTCTCCTCGCGGCAGGGCACTTCCTTGGGCGTACTGTCTTGGAAGTATTGCACTTCCAACTGTAAAGTCGCCATTGCCTCTCCTCTTATCACAAGTCTGCAATCATGTCGTAATTGTTGGTCCCCCCGGCCTCAAAATCGCCCACGCGCCGAAAACCGAATTTGATGTAAAAGTGGACGGCGCGGGGATTGTCCGCGCGCACGCCGCCCCACAGCAGCATGCGCTGCCGCCCCAGCCGTGGCAATAGCCC
>JAPPEG010000021.1 GCA_028875345.1 Gemmatimonadota bacterium | reverse complement strand
TATCTGCTGAATAGCTGGTCGCCATATATCTTCTTCTTTGACAACCTGTCGCCACCGCTCGGATTTTTCTCTCAGATCCATTAGGAAGAGTACGTCGTGGGCATCTGGAGGAAACCTATCTCATTGCGGCTAACGTTTCTGTACCCCCGAACCGCGCAGCGGTTGGGCGAAGGGGCTTTGGCCCGAAGCCGGGGGCACAGGTGTTAGCCGACGGCCACACCCTTGCTCTTCATTTGTTCCTTAAAGCTATCAAAGTCCTCAACGCCTTGTTCTATCACCGCACGGTATATGTCTTGGCTCGTATAAGCCTTGCGATAGCCAGGATCCTTCCAACAGACCAGTTTGATACTGAGAATCTTACGACGAAATGAAGGCGTCAGAGACGCTGCGAGTCGTCGGGTGAACTGAAGTTGCCTCTCGCATTCTTGGGAATCAATGGCCCAAATATCGATCTTCCAGGCACCTTTCCTCTCGTCCCCAAGATAGACACCCCAATAAAGACCCAACGGTAAATTCGGTGTCCGGTTAATACGTTCATTGCGAAAACTCATTTTTACCGGAGCTAGGGAGGATGCAATCCTACTTCCCAAACCAAAGAACGATTCCTCAGATAGATCTGGCTGTTCCAGATAGATATCGAGATCTCTCCAGGTCATAAGACGCAGAGCGTAACTACCCGTAACGTGGGGAGTACCGTAGCCCTTGAGTAAGCTTCTCAACCCTTTTGCCTCAAGGAGTTCATCGGCTTCCTTACGAATTACTTGATCGCGCTGAACAAGATCTTCAGTCATCACCAAATCATGAGTGTCGGCTAACGTTTCGCCGGTTTGCGAACCCCGAAGGGGTTGCCGAAGGCCAAGGCGCGGGAGCGCCGCAGCGCAACACCGCGCTGTTATCTGACGTGGGCACGTGTATCACCGATTTGCGATTCTCGATTAGGTCAAAAGTTCCCCTGGGACTGCTTTCCATAGCTTCGACACATCCTGAGCACTTGTAAGTTCAGGAAAATGAAGGGCCATGTTGTCGGCACATATCGATTGGATCATGTCGTCGATGTAGGCTGGATCTACGAAGGATTCGATTCGGTCCGACCAGGTACTGCGGTTTTGATACCCTCTATCAACGTCGAGCGAATCTCCTGGTATTCGCAAGAAGTCTGCCAATCGCCGATGCGTACGAGCCAGCTCATGAGTCCTTAGCACAAGCCGCCGATATGCTGGAATCGACTGGGTGCACTCGTCGATGTGCTGGTTCCAAGCCTGCAAGTAGGCCGCAATCGAAAAAAGCCCTTGTTCCGCAAGCCCGCGATCGTAACGCGAGTGTGGATAACGTTCCGGTTTGAACCACCACTTGAGGAACGCCAAGACATCTGAGGGCACGTCGCGGCTAATGAGGTGGCCGGTAACTGATTGAAGCCACGTATAACTATCGCGAATGAGAATTATGAATTTCGAGTCTGGGAAGAGGTGCAACAAATGGTCGATTATAAACTGGTTCGCCCAAGCAACATCATACTCCAGGTTCAGTCGGGCATCACGCTGATGTAGACACTCTCGGAAGGCAGCGGTGGAGAGTTCACCCCGAGATTCGCGAAGTATCATGCTGAGTATCTCCTCACGCTCAGGCTCATGAGCCGCTCGGTAGTTGGCTGAAAGCAACCCAACAAGAGATGCCGTTCCAGACTTTGCCTGCCCGACACAAAAAGCTTTAACCCGAACTGACTGGCGATTATCGATCATGATTCTCCCCGAGGGTCCCGGAAGTGTCGAATGTCAGTTTCGGACAACATGATGTCTTGTTCCGTGATTGATGCGTCAGTCATTTGAAGATACGCCGAAGTCGATTCGATTTTTCCCCATGTCAGACTAACTACTGTATTCCCGACGTACGTCGTCTAACTCACTCAAAGTAGGGGGTTAGACGATGTACATCAAAGACTGATTTCTGACCCCGTAGAATTCGCAAGCATTTATTTGTCAAGTGCGCTGAGAAACAAAAACAAGGAGATAAAAAGAAAGCCCCTGAAAAGTCAGGGGCTTAGAAGATGGTGGGCGATACTAGACTTGAACTAGTGACCTCCTGCATGTCAAGCAGGCGCTCTAGCCAGCTGAGCTAATCGCCCTCGGGTTGTCTAATTGCAGACGGGTCAATAATATATCCCAGCATACTAACTGCGTCAAGATTGCGCGAAGAGGAGAGCAAAATGCCCACTACCTACCGAGTTGGACTCATCGGCTGCGGGCGCATGGGTGCCACCATCGACGACGAAGTCAAAGGCGGTCCCAATGCCCAGCTTTTTCTGCCGTATTCGCACGCCGCGGCAATCGTCGCCTGCGAGCGGATGGAACTGGTCGCCGTCTGCGACCCGATCGAGGAGAAGGCCGAACGCATTCGCGAGCGCTACGGTGCTCAACGAGCCTATGCCGATTACAGGGAAATGATCGAGCGCGAAAACCTCAATGTGGTCAGCATTGCCACCCGGCCGGGGCCGCACGCCGAGCAGGTAATTTTCGCTGCCGAAGCTGGCGTCAAAGGCATCTACTGCGAGAAGTCGCTGTGCAACGCCGTGCACGAGATGGACGCCATGCTGCAAGCCTGTGTGCCGCGAGGCGTCAAATTCAACTATGGCACGCAGCGGCGCTATGCCGCGCTCTACCGCGATGCGCGCGCCATGATCGAGCGCGGCGACATCGGCGAGGTGCAGGCGGTCGTGGCAAACTGCGGGATCAGCGTGGCGCAATGGGGGCACACGCACG
>JAPPEG010000284.1 GCA_028875345.1 Gemmatimonadota bacterium | reverse complement strand
CGTGGACGGTCAAACCATTGGAGACTAGCACCATGCTTAAAAGAAGTATGTCTGCGTTGAGCATTTTAGCCTTGGCGCTGTTTATGGCTAGCTGCGGCGACGACGATAATGAATAGCCGACAGATAAAAGCCACAGGCCGCAGGCTACTTTGGAAACTCGCATCCATAATCGGCCTAGCAGTAAGTCCCGCTTGGGGCGACCAGACTGGTTCGCTAGCCGGTCACGTGATTGACGCCGAAAGCGGCCAATCCGTCGGTTGGACTACCGTCGTCATCGAGGGGCTCGAACGGGCGCGGATGAGCAACGCCGAGGGGTACTTCTTTTTCGCCAACGTACCCTCTGGCGCGCACATCTTGCAAAGCCTACACGTCGGCTACCGTGAGGAGCGCTTTAAGGTCGAGGTCGTCGCCGGGGATACCACCCACGTCGATCTGGTTATCGGCCACGAGTCCCTGCAGGTAGAGGGGATTCTCATCGAAGGCGAACACACGCGCCCTGTTTCTCCCCTCCAAGCCCCCGAAGTTGTCTTCAGCGGTAGCAAGCTGCGGCAGAATTTGAGCCGCACCATCGCCGAGACCATCGACTACGAGCCGGGCATTGCCCAGCGCTCGATGGGGCCAGCACCCGCGCGTCCGGTGCTGCGCGGGCTGGGCGGCGACCGCTTGCTGATGATCGAAGACGGCGAGCGCACCGGCGATTTGTCTGCCACCTCCTCGGACCACGCCGTGGCTATCGAGCCGATGACCACCGAGCGCATTGAAGTCGTGCGCGGCCCTCGCACCCTGCTCTACGGTTCCAATGCCTTGGCCGGGGTCGTCAACGTGGTACGGGGGTACGTGCCCTCTGAGCGGCCCGATGGTTTGGGGGGATCTGTTACGTATCAAGGAGAGAGCGTCAACCGAGGTTTGTCTGGCGGCCTGACTCTCGAACAGGCGCTCGGACCACTGGCGCTGCGCTTCGACAGCAGTCTGCGCAACGCCGACGATATTTCTACGCCGCGTGGGGTACTCGCCAATACGGACATCCGCACGGGCAATGCCTCGGTCGGCTTGAGTCTGGTCCGTCCTTGGGGGCACGTAGGCGCGTCTGGTAGCTTGTACAACTCCGACTATGGCATCCCTCCCGATGCAGAGAGCGGCCACCCGCACGGCGTATCCATTGATCTCCAGCGCCAGCACCTCGAAGGGCGCGGCGAAATCCTCACCGGGCCGGATTGGCTCCAGCGCCTAGAATTGCACCACGCGTTTTCGCGCTATCAGCACGGCGAATACGAAGCTAGTGGCAACTTGGGGCTGGAGTACGGGGTGCTCACGCACAATACCGGTGCGCTGGCCCACCTAGATCGCATGGGGCCTTTTGCCAACGGCGTGACTGGCTTGTGGTTCGAGTACCGCAACTATGCCGCGGCCGGGCTCAACTATACGCCGCCGGCCGAGGAATACGCCGGTGCTTTGTTCGCGTACCAGGAGTGGGAGCATGGGCCTTGGGCGGCCAATGCGGCTTGGCGCGTTGACGCCCGCCGCGTCGAGCCGCGCGAGGAGCGCTATTCGCGTCGGGTTGGCAGCATCCAGACGCGCGACTTTGCCGGGATGTCTGCCGGTTTGTCCAATCACTATCGCGCCAGTTCGACTTTGACGTTGGGCTCGACCTTGATGCGCACCTTTCGCGCTCCCGGCATCGAAGAGCTGTTTTCCGAAGGACCGCATTTGGCCGCCTATTCGTACGAGGTGGGCAATGGCTCCCTCGACAGCGAACGCGGCCTAGGACTGGAGCTGTTCGCCGACTACCACCGCGAAGAAGGCCATGTACACGTGGCCGTCTTCCGCAACGCGATTAATGGGTTCATTTTTTTCAAGAATAGCGGCGAGCGCAGTCTGCGACGCGCCGATCTTTTTCTCTATCAGACTCTGGGAGAACGCGTCCTCATGCACGGTGCCGAAGTTACCTTCGATTGGCATCTGGCAGAGCCTTGGAAAGTGGCCGGTGCCCTCAGCTATGTGCGCGGCCGGCTCACTGATCTCGACGACGAACCCCTGCCGCGGCTGCCGCCCCTGCAAGGGCACCTAGGCCTGACTTGCGAACCCACTGAGGCGCTGAGTGCGACTATTGACGTGCGCTTGGCTGCGGAACAGGACCAGATCGGCGAGTTTGAAGAGCCTACGGAAGGCTACGCAGTGCTGGATCTTTCGAGCCAGTACTACGCGCAGTGGGGGGGCCGTCTGCACACCTTTGCCCTGACCTTGGAAAACGCCACTGACGCGGTATACCGTAACCACCTCAACCGCGTCAAAGATATCCTGCCCGAACCAGGCCGCAACCTGCGCCTGCTGCACAAGATATTCTTCTGAGAATTCGTCTGGATTCACTCACCGGACTATGGAATTGCACAGAATGACCTTTGATTTTCTTGGGATATTAACCAGTTTTTTTGCCTTTCTCTGGTCTTCCTTTCTGTTGCTAGCCCCCATGCTTCTGCTGGGGCTCCTCCTCTCCGGCCTGATTCACGTGTTTATCTCCCGTCAGGCCATTCTCCGCTGGCTTCACGACGACAGCCTAAAATCCGTCACCGTGAGTTCGGCCATTGGCGTACCCGTGCCGCTGTGCAGTTGTTCGGTCGTGCCCGTGGTGGCCGAGATGCGCAATAAGGGGGCGTCCCGTTCGTCCTGCATGTCTTTCCTGATAACCGCGCCGGAAACGGGTGCGGACTCGATTTTGGTCACCAACGCCTTTTTCGGACCCATCGTTGCCATCATCCGGCCCG
>JAPPEG010000264.1 GCA_028875345.1 Gemmatimonadota bacterium | reverse complement strand
GAACAAGATGGCAAACGCGATCTGCTGAAGCAGGTGCTCAAGGGCGAAGACGTGCACCGTGCCTTGGTCTTTACGCGGACCAAGCGTCGAGCCAACAGGGTGATGAAGCAATTGTCCAATCGGGGCATCGCCGCCGCCGCGATCCATGCCGACAAAAACCAGGGTGCCCGCCAGCGAGCGTTGGCGGCGTTTGATCGCGGGCGGGTCAAGGTCCTAGTCGCCACCGATATCGTCGCCCGGGGTATCGACGTGGAGGGAATTTCCCACGTTATCAACTACGACCTGCCCAACGACAAGGAGAGCTATGTGCACCGGATCGGCCGCACGGGCCGGGCCGGGGCGGAAGGCATCGCCCTGTCGTTTTGCACGGCGGAGGAAGTGGCGATCTTGCGGAGCATTGAGCGGCTGACGGGCGTGCCCTTGACCATCGTCTCGTGCGGCGCAAGGGCGGAATACCAAGATAGCAATGGGGATAATGGGCAGGGTGCGGCGAAGAGGCCGCGAGGGGGCGAGAGAAAACTCTCGAATACGGCGAAACGGCGGCGCAGTGGCAATAGCAATGGAAATCGCCGCGACGGGACTCATGGTACATCGACACTCGGTCCGGCCGCGAATGGACGGCGCGATGCCAATGCGAATTCGCAAAAGCGCACGGAGATGCAAGGCGAGGGGGCAAGCCGGCAACGCCTGTTTGGGCGGCGGACTCGCTCGGCGCGGACGACTCGTTAGCGATTCGCCGGCAGTGTGGCCGGTCAAACTCAAGGACAGGATCGACTGAAAACTATGGCAGATCTAACAGGAAAAGTAGCGATCGTCGTCGGTGCTAGTAGCGGGATGGGTGAGGCGACGGCGAAAACCTATGTCGAAGCCGGGGCAAAAGTGGTACTGGCTGCCCGCAGCGGCGACAAACTGGAAGCGCTGGCTGAGGAGTTGGGTGAAAATGCCGTGGCGTGCGCTACCGACGCGCGGGACAAGGCGGCCGCAGAAGCATTGGTCCAGCGGACGGTAGCAGCGTATGGCCGGGTGGATATCCTGGCCTATGTGACGGGGACCAATATCCCGGATCGCGCATTGAAGGTGCTCACCGAGGAGACTTGGGAAATGATGCTCGGCACCAATCTGACGGGGGCGTTCCACTGCACCCAGGCCGCATTGCCAGTGATGCGCGAGCAGGGATCCGGATTGATCATTTACGTGTCGAGCGGCTGTGTGCAGCAGCCGGATGCCTCTGGGGTCTCTTATCAGGCGAGCAAGCACGGGATGGTCGGATTGGCCCACGGCACTTTTCAGGAGGAGAAGGAAAACGGTGTCCGCACCTGCGTGATTTTTCCGGGACTGACCGACACGCCGCTGGTGCTCAAACGGCCGGTGCCTACCCCACCGGAGGTGATGGCCCAGGCGTTGATGCCGCAGGATGTGGCCGATGCCTGCCTCTTTGTTGCGGCGCTGCCGACGCGGGCCTATGTGCCAGAGTTGGTGCTATTGCCGGCGGGACTTTCCTAGCGGTCAAATGGAGGTCGCTAGGAGACAGGGGATAATCGTTGCCACCTTGGGATAGACTAGGGGCCACGATCGCGAGATCTCGCCCAATGTGGTTGGCTTACGGCCCGTAGTTGATCCGCCACTTGCTCAAATCCGGCCGATACTCTCGTTTTCGCTCCAACTCGTATTTGTAGATCACCCGGCCTAGTTCGGCCAAAAATGGCAGTCCCACTTCGTCGTACTCGTAGGCCCCGTCGTTAAAAATGCCGTTCTCGTTTACTAGCACCACGGCTGTTAGCAAAAACTCGACCCCGCGCTCGAAATCGACGATATAAGCGTTGTCCGTCACATACCCATAGGCCAACCCCACCTTGTTGAAGATCCGCACGGAGTCGGGCATGGGTGCTTTGCTGTCGCCGAATAGGAAGAACTTTACATAGCTGTCGTAGTACTTTTTCGGGTCGTATTGGGGATGGGGACACTCGCGGGGCAACATGGACATGGCGCGATAGAGGAAGCGGTAGTCGTTGGGACGTAGGTCGAAGCGCCGGTCTGTGGACAACTCCTCGGGGAAAAACACCGCCATGAGTAGGTCTTGCAACACTTCCACTGACATGTAGTTCGATCCGACGAAATCCTTGGGCGCGGCTACCAACGCTCCGTCTTGGATGTGTCCCTCGCCCTTGGGAATCGGCGCGGGCGCGCGCCACGTATGCGGATTGACTAGCATCGGCTGCTGGTAGAGGACTTGGTCTCCCTGGTAGAACGTCAGTGGATTTGTATGCCGATTTTCCTCGGGCGAGCGTGCGATGGCGAGCCGGTGCGTCAGGCGCACATCCCGGTACCCCTTTTCCAACAGCCCTTCGTTCATCCGCTGCTGCCCCACGAACTCGTAGAGCCGGTTGTACGCGTCGTTGTCGCTGACGGCGAAGAGCTTGCGGATGTAGTGGGCGATGGTGGGCAGTCCATCTGGTGCGGTTGGATCTTCGCGCACCTCGGTCTGCCCGCTGAAGGCGCTGTCAATGCGAACGGGCGTATGTCGGTCCACACCCGCAATGCCCAGTTGATTGAGCTTCTCCAACGCCAGCAGGGCACCTGCTAGCTTGATTGTGCTCGCCGGATAAAAATAATCCTCGGGATTGACGCGGTACTCGTGCTGGGTGAAATGCGGTCGGTTGGCGGCGTCGCGGTCGATTTGCGTGTAGAGGATTTGCACTTCGTGCTTAGTCGCGGCCGCAAGCACGGGCGCGCAGATGGGATTGGGGCGCAACAAGGATTCGAGCAAGGTTTCTCCGTCTCCATAGACAGCAGCCGGATAGATGCAGGTTGCGAAAACCGCGACGCCCGCGTTGACTCCATTTTTAGGCATGTGCGATCGCGTGTAAAACGCGTAGGATCTATTCAGGTGGAGGTGGGAGAGTGCTTTGGCCGATGACCTCGATGAAGACGCCGCCGAATATCCAGATTAGCCACAAAAGCCCAAGTGAGAGGGTTGCTTTCCGCACGGGCGCGTCGGCCAGCGCGCTCAACCCGACGCCCATGATTCCAATCTGCCACAGGTCAAAGGGATTGAGGGCCGTAAGGATCCGGCCGCCAAACGTGGCTGCGGCCTCCTCGGACAAAAAGAGGCCCAGCCCCAGATGAGCCCCGATGTCGCCCGTTGCCAGCACCAGCACCGCTCGCGTCACCCACTCGACGCCCACCACCAACAGTGCATACGCTTTGACTACCAGCATTTGCCGGTAGCTGACCTCGGCTTGGAAAGCGGAGCGTGCCAGCATCAAAAGCACGCCCCCGACCACGACTAGTGAGAAAAAAAGCCCCACCGGGACCACCATCCAGCCATGCGCTTGGAGCGCCTCTGCTTGCTGCCGCTCAGCCTCGTCCAAGCCCTCTAGCTGCTCCTGGACGGCTGGTGCTCCTACGTCGAGGGTCAGGTTATAGCAGCCAACCCCTACCGCGCAAACCAAGAGGACTGGCAGCAGCCAGTCGTGGGCGCTCTCTTGGCCGCGCACCGCGGTAAAAGCTGTGCTCGGCGCGTAAAAAACGCGCTGCATCCGTGCGAAGAGGCTTAGGTCTTCGGCGGCAAACCCCGGTCCGGTTGCGCTCATGGGCCGTTTATCTCCATTAGTGCGATGTAGATGGCGGGATAAACGAGATGGAGGTCGTCTATCCCTTTGAATTCCTTTAATATAGAGGCCGCAGTGCCAATGCCAAACGAAGGAGTGGAGGCCAAGGGGCGGGATGGGCGGCCCGGCGGCCGGCGAATTAGTTCCTTGTGTTGCGGCTGAGATTGCCTATATTTACCACAATCGTCTGTCTCTGCAATAGTTGTAGGGGCGTTCATGAACCACGTTGGCAGTCGTTCGGATTCGCGTAGATTCCTACCCCCGGGCCGGATGTAGTTTTCCTACCGAAAAGCCTGAAGCAGTAGATTCCTACTCAAAGTTATTCGCACGTTCTGCTCTAACCGCACATTGCAAAAGGATTTTTCTTATGGCAGATCGCGAGAAGGGAACCGTAAAATGGTTCAACGACGCGAAGGGCTTCGGATTTATTGAGCGCGAGAACGGCGAAGATGTTTTCGTCCACCACAGCGCGATCCAGGCCGAGGGGTTCCGCACCTTGTCCGACGGGCAGCAGGTGGAATTTGAAGTCGTCCAGGGCAAAAAAGGCCCGGCGGCTGAAGGCGTAGTAGCAGTTTAAGCCTAGCCCTTAGATAGTGCAAAGGGGGTGATGTACATTGCATCACCCCCTTTTATTTTTTCACTTTTTGGGAAATTAGATGAAGATTCGCGTTGATAATCTAGCTACTGAAGTAACCGAGGAAGACCTCCGCACGTTGTTTGAGTTGTTCGGGGCCGTCGCTGCTGCTACCATTGACCCACGCCGCCGCTGGGGCCAAATCGACATGCCCAGCAAGGCCGCTGCCCGCGAGGCCATCGACATGCTCAACGGGCAAAATCTCAAGGGCCTTGACATGGTCGTCCAGGAAATGGCCGACCGCCCCTCCGCGCGCCCACGCGGCCGGCCCCGCAGAGGCCGGCGGCGCTAGCCCTTACTCGTACCACTGCGCTTGTAGGCTGAACAAACGGCTGTATTCGCCGCCTTGCCGCATCAATGCCTCGTGCGTCCCTTGCTCGACGATCTGTCCGTTTTTGAGCACGAGGATTCGGTCGGCGGCGCGGGCTGCGCCCAGCCGGTGCGAGATCATCACCGAAGCCTTGCCCTTGGTCATCTCTCCGAAGCGCCGATAGACCTCGGCCTCGGCCTTGGGATCGAGCGCGGCCGTCGGTTCATCCAGCACCACGAACTCAGCCGCCCGCACCAGCGCCCGGGCCGTGGCCAACTTCTGCCACTCACCCGTAGATAAGTCAGCCCCCCCTAGTTCCTTGCCCAGCAGGGCTTCGTACTGACCGGGCAACTCGGCGATAAACGGCGCTGCTCCAGCTAGCTCGGCCGCCTGCTCGACAGAGCCTTCTTGTCCCAACGCCCCAAAGGCGATGTTGTCGCGCACGGGAAATTGAAAGCGCACAAAGTCTTGGAAGACCGCGGCAAAGAGCTGCCGGACTCGCTCTTGGGGATAGGCCAAAAGCGGTTTGCCTCCGAGCAAGACCCGTCCTCCTGTCGGCTGGTACAGCCCCATCATCAGCTTGACCAAGGTCGTCTTGCCAGCTCCGTTTTCGCCGACTAGTGCGATGCGCTCACCCGGCCGGATCTCTAGGTCGATGCCCGCGAGCACGAGGTCGCCGTCTGGATAGTGGAAGGACACCTGCTCAAAGCGCAGCGACAGGTTTTTTAGGTCTTGGCCTGCGTCCGCAGCCCCTGGGGACGCTTGGGGTGCCGTCAGGTCGAGGAATTCGTAGAGATTCCCTAGATACAGCGACTCCTCGTGCAGGGTGTTCAAGGAGCGCATGATCCCGCCGAGCTGCCAAGAAAACTGCTGCACGGCCCGCGCCAACATGCCGTACTGGCCGATGGTGAGCTGCGCTCCGGCGACCAACCAGACGAGGATCGTCAGGCAGCCGATGTATCCCCAGCCGCCGATGCTGGAGGTCAGCCCGCCGAGCCAAGCCCGCTTGGCCTCCAGCCCGCGTCGCTCCGTGGCCAGTGCGACGGCTTTCTCGCGCCACGTATCGAGCAAGTGGTCGCGCAGCGTGAAGAGCCGCACCTCCATGGCTTGTTCGCGCTCAGTCAGCAATTCGCGGAAATAGGAGGTCTCGCGGTATTGCGGCGTGCGCTCGCGATAGACATAGTGCGTCTTTTTGCTGATCCACATCATTACCAACACCCCTGGGACGGAGCCGATCAAGGTCAGCGGGCCCAAGGCCCAGTGCCCGGTCAGCAGCACGCCTACGACTGCGGCCATCCCCCCTAAGGTGCCGACCGTGTCTAGCGCCACGTTGAGCAGGCTGAGGAGCCGGCCGCTCAGATCTTCGTTGGCCCGCTTGAGCGCGTCGTAGAACGCGGGATGCTCGAAGTGGACCAACTCGACTTTCTGCACCTTGTCCACGACTTGCCGCTGTAAGCGCACGCTGACTCTGTCTTGGACGTCTGTCTGCAAGACCGCCCGCGCCATATCGAGCAGCATATGAGTGAAGAGCGTGGCGAAAAAACCGCCGACCCAAGGCAGAGTCTGCAAAAAAGCCGCGCGGCCACCGCCCAGCGCGGCGGCGAGCTGATCGACGATTCGCCCGGTGAGCCACAGTTCCACGGCCGGCAGCAGCGAGCCGATAAGCACGATGATGGCCAGCCCACCCGTTCCCCACGGATGGACGCGCAGCACCTCCTTGAGAAGCTCGGGCAAGAGGCGTATCGCGCTCAGTCGCTTCACGACGCCTCCTGCTGGTACCACTGCGCCTGCAGGGAAAACATGCGCGCGTATTCTCCACGGCGCTGCATCAGTTCGGCGTGCGTTCCCTCCTCCAGCACTCGGCCTTGGCTCAGGACCAAGATCCGGTCGGCCACCCGCGCCGAGGCCATGCGGTGCGAGACGAAGACCGCGGACTTGCCCTCGCTCAGGGCCAAAAATTGGCGAAAGACCTCCAACTCGGCGCGCGGGTCGAGGGCCGCGGTCGGCTCGTCAAACACGAGGACTTGGGCGTCGCGGAAGTACGCGCGCGACAGGGCTAGCTTTTGCCACTGGCCGCGCGATAGATCCTGCCCGCCCTCGAAGTAGCGGCCCAGCGTGGTGTCGTAGCGCTCGGCTAGGGACTCGATTAGCAGCGCACTGCCGCCCGCGGTTGCGGCCCGTTCCACCCGAGCCTGATTGGCGAGGGCTTCGGCTTGGCCATAGCCGATGTTTTCGCGCGCGGTGCGCTGGTATTGCACGAAGTCTTGGAAGACCGCGGCGCAGCGCTGACGCAAGACCTGTGGGTCGATTTCGCGGCCATCCACTCCATTGTAGAGGACGCGCCCCGCGCTCGGCTGGTACAGTCCTAAGAGCAGCTTGATTAGGGTCGTCTTGCCGGCCCCGTTTTCGCCCACCAGCGCCAGCTTCTCGCCCGGCCTGATCCGCAGATTGATCCCGTTGAGCACGGAAGGCCCGTCGCCATAGGCAAATTCCGCGTCCTCAATTGCGATTTCTAGCGGCGCGGTAGGCAGAGCTACTTGGCCTTGCGGCTCAGTGGGAGACTCAACAAAGTCGCGCAAGTCGCGGATGTAGAGCGTTTGCTCAAAGACGTCGCCCATCTGGCGCAGCAGTTGGAAGAGCGTGCCTTGGAAGCGCGTGATGGCCTCGGCAAGGGCGAAAAAGCCCCCTAAGGTCAGAGCGCCATAGGTGGCTTGGTAGAGCAAGATGACCAGTGATAAGAGTGCCGAGCTGATGCCGCTCAGCCGCCCGCCGAACATGTAGCGCTGCTGGCGCAGGGTCAGCCGCAGGCGCTGCTGCCGGAGCGTTTGCGCCACTTCCTCCCAAGTGCGGACGAGGATGTTTCCCAGCCCGTAGAGCCGGATTTCTTTAGCTGCGTCGCGGTCGGTCATCAGCTCGACCAAGTACTCGGCGCGGCGCTGTTCGGGCGTTTGCTGGTGAAAGAGCGCGTAGATTTCGCGGCCGCGCCGAATTTGGCTGTAGAAAACCGGGGCCGTGCCCAAAAAGAGCACTAGCGGGATCGACCAGTGCCCGGTGGCAAACAGCGCGATTAGGGAGCACAGGACGACAAAACCTTCGAGCACGGCGGTGGCGTCGCGGAAGATGCCGTAGGCGCGGAAGTATGCAGCCTGCCGCGCCCGCTGCATACGGTCGAAAAATTCTCGGCGTTCAAAGGCGTCCAAACTCACGCCGGCCGCTCGGTCGAGGACTCGCTCTTGTAGCTTCCAGCTAGTCTGTTCCCGCATGGCCGCGCCCGCGTGTTCCTGCACTGCATTCAGCACGGCTTCCAACATTTGCAAGCCCGCCAAGCCGGCCAGCAGGGGGACCACGGCGACGAACTGATCCTCGCCTTGGCCGAAGGCGGCGTGGACGGCATCGACCAGTTCCTTGATCAACAGGATGCGTCCGGCCGGTAGCAGGGCCGCTATGAATCGCCCGCTGACGTTTAGGAGCATGGCCGTGGGTGCGCCGCGCCACAGGATGCCGGCGAACCACATGAGGATCTGGCGCACTTCGCGGGGATGGATGTTGGAGGCGTTTTGATTCACGTTTGAGTCACCGCCACTTCAATTAACGCACGAATGTGCACAATCACCACCCCGAGTCTCTCAAGTGCGGTAGTATTCTTTTTTTTTTACCCTTGTATTATCAATTAAAGCAGTCACCACCCCGAGACTCCGCTCATGCACAATGTAGCGCTCGATTTACTCATCTTGCTCGCCGGGATTTGGCTAGTGGCCGTGACCTTGCGGCCGCTGGGTCTGCCGACGGTGATGGGCGAATTGATCGTCGGGGTCTTGGTGGGGCCGGCGGTCTTTGGCTGGATTGAGCCGGACGAGGCCATTCAATTGTTGGCTGAGATCGGCATCTTCTTTCTGATGTTCCACGCCGGGGTGGAGACCCAGCCCAACGAGTTTTTCGCCGCGCTCAAGCGCTCGCTGGGGGTGGCAATTGCAGGAGCTGCTGTGCCCTTTGCCGTCAGCTTTGCCGTCGCCCAATTCTTTGGGCTGGATCTGGCCGCCTCCGTCTTCGTGGGGCTGATCATTGGAACGGCTACCGCAGTTGTAATCACCCTAAAAAGCTTCAAGGACTTGGGGTTGACCGATACTCGCGTTGCGCGGGTCGTCGTTGCTAGTTGCATCATCAACGACCTTTTGACCTTGATCTTTTTTAGCTTGGTGATGGGCGCACTCTCTGGCGGCACCTTTGCCCCCTTGGACTTGGTAGTAAACTTGGGCAAGGTGGTGGGCTTTTTCGCGGTCGCGCTGCTTTTGGGTACCTTTGTCTATCCTCGTCTCACCCTGCCCTTCCGCGCCGAAGGCGGCAAGGGCTTCACCTTTGTGCTGCTGGCCGCCATTGCCGCCGGCCTTTTTGCCGAGGCCATTGGGCTGCACATGATCTTGGGTGCCTACTTGGCGGGTCTTTTCTTTGAGGAGCGCGTCGCCCACCCCAATTTAGTCAAGGTGGTAAACGACCGCGCGTACGGCATTGCCTATTCATTTTTAGGGCCGATCTTCTTCATCTCGCTGGGCTTTTCCATTTCGTTTGACATTAGCGCGTCGAGCGTGGCG
The DNA here is from genome assembly GCA_028875345.1 of Gemmatimonadota bacterium. GTDB lineage: Bacteria > Latescibacterota > UBA2968 > UBA8231 > UBA8231. The sequence continues at coordinate 17,483 of JAPPEG010000264.1, read as the reverse complement.
TTTATCGCGCTTTTAGCAGTGACGGTCATCGCTGGGCAGGTGCTTAGTGCCGGTGGCATGGCGCTGCGCATTGGCATGCCTTGGAGAGAGGCACTGACGGTGGGCGTGGGCATGTGCGGCCGTGCCGAGATGGCGTTTATCTTGGCCGCGCTGGCCCTGGCTCAAGGAGTGATCGGTCAGGAGACCTTTACCATTTTGATCTTCACCGCGTTCCTGTTGAATCTCTTCACGCCGTTGGCGCTTAAGGGCTGCTCAATCCTCCTAGAAGGCCGGGTGGCGCATGGAGGAGACATCCACCTCGGGGTGTTTCAGATCGACAAGTTCAATACCCCACTCTTCGACGAGAGCCCCGCCGAACGCGCCCTGCCCGCAGTGGAGGATGCCGTGGTCATCTATGGGTACGGGCCGGAGGTCGAGACTCTAATAGACGAGCTTTCCAGTCGGCACCTGCCAATGGTGGTGATCGAAGAAGATGAGGCGACAGCGCGGCAACTCAAGACAAGTGCTAATGTACAGGTCGTACATGCGGACCTAGCGGCGGAAACTCTGGACCTGCGGCCGTTGACCAAGGCCAAGGCGCTGGTGGCCAACGGCCCAGACGACGACAACGCCCTGTTTGCGCTCAGCGCCCGCGAGGCCGGTTTTGCCGGTCCAATTGTGGCGATGATCGAGCATCCCCAGCGCCGCGGCCCCATGTTGCTGGCGGGCGCGACCGCAGCTTTTACTCCCAACCACGTCCTCGCCGCGGCCATTGCCGTCCGCGCCAGCGCGAAGATCGGACCGCGGGTGGCGGGGGTAGAGCCGCTCGACTCGCTGCTCGAAGTGGCCGAACTGCGCGTTCACGACCAAAGCTCGCTTGCCAACCGCACCTTGGCCGAGACGGAACTATACACCCGGACTGGTGCCCACATCGTTGGGCAGTGGGCAGACGACGCGCTCGGCTCGCCACCGGCCGCCGCGGAAAAGCTCCAGCCCGGAGCCATTCTGGTGGCGGTCGGCACGCCCGCGAGTATTCACCGGTTAAACGACATGGCCCGGCCGATTACCCAGCAGGGACCGATTGTGGTGATTGGCTTTGCCGATGTCGGGCAAAAGCTGGTCGAGATTCTCCACGCTGCGGGCGAAGAAGTGCGGGTCGTCGATGAGGTCGAACGCGCCGGAGTTGATGTGGTCGGCGATGTGCTCGATGTGCGGGTCCTGGATCGCGCGGCTATTGCGGAGGCGCGGGTCGTCATTCTCGCCCTCGACAGCGACCGAGCCGCCCTGTTTGCCGCGGCGGTGGTGCGCGATCACGTCCCAGAGATTCCTCTGTTGGCCTGCGTGTCGCACGTTGAAAATGCAGACCGGGTGCAGCGCGCTGGCGCTGATTTTGCGCTCTCGGTCAGTCAGGTCGCCGGTCAGTTGTTGGTCCACCACGTCCTCGGAGAGATGGTTTCGCACAAGCCTCGGATCAAGATGGTCAAGCTCAAGCCCGGTCCCCTCGCCGGACGCCATCCGCTCGCAGCGCGCATCCGCGAGCGCACGGGTTGTTCGGTGGTGGCGGTCGAGCGCGCTGGCGGCGTGATCATGGAGATCCCGGCTTCGTTGGTACTCGAGCCCGAGGACGCTCTTTACGTCTGCGGCACGCCCGCGGCCTTTGACCGCTACTACGAGGAATTTCCGAGTTAGTGGTTAGTGAGGTGCTCGTACACGCCTTCGAGTCTGGCGAGCCGCTCTTCGGGGGTTGGTCATGGCACTCTCCTCGATTGGAAAGTACTGGCCGGTATGGGAAGGTTAGCCGGAAAATTTGATCCACAGTTGCAGGAGGATGAGCACGATACCCACTACCTCACTACCGCCCTCTTAGCAGCTTCTGGCTCCCGGTAGATGATTTTCAAAAGTGCTTGCGCCGGACCACTGGGAACCCGCCGGCCTTGTTCCCACTCCTGAAGGGTGCGGATGTCGATGCCAAAGGTCTGGGCAAATACGCCCTGAGTCATGTTCAGTTGCGAGCGGATCAAACGGGCGTTGATCTCGTCGGGGAGGTGGACGCGGTAGCTTTCTGGATCCGCTTGGCCGTGCGTGATTTCCAGAGCCTCCGTTGCCGCCTTGATAAGTTCCTCTCCAGCCTTGGTCATGGTTGGGTTCTCCGTCGGTATTCGTCTGCCAGTGTGCGCAACACAGTCCGCAAAACATTAACTTCCGAGTCGGTCAGGTTTGTTTTATCGCCTTTAGCGAAGATCGACAGCAAAAACACAGGAATGTCTTGGCCACTGTAAAAAGTCACCACTCGGTATCCACCGCTCTTTCCTCTTCCCAGAGCGGCGAACCGGAGCTTGCGAGCACCGCCTGATCCTTTGATCACGTCGCCAGCATCGGGGTTATTGGCGACAAAGTCGATGATGGCCTCCCGGTCACTATCACTTATCTGATAGCGACGGCATTTGCTGATGAAAGTCGGTGTTTCGATGACCGTGTGCATGATCTTAGAATACGGCATTGCCGTAGTAAATCAAGAGGAAATTTACCGAGGGCGACACACGGCTATGGCACATAGGGTCTGTTTCAAGACCAGAAAAGCGGTCGTCACGGATTCAGGTCTGCCCGCCGATGCGGGGGATTAATCACTAATCAGAAGTTTTGGGTGGATAGGCCCGGAACAAGTCCCGCTGCGCCTTTGTCAAGCGACTGAGAGTCTCCGGGGTGATGTGCTGCTTTTCGTCCATGGTGGCGATGTTTTGCGACATCATCCAGTACGGTCCGTAGCCCACGTGCAGGGTCTTGCGCGTCTGCTCAGAGCGGTTGGTGAAGCCGCCGTGGCGCAAGTTCTCGGTGAAGAGAATCGCGTCGCCAGCCTTGACCTCTAGGCCGATCATGTCGGGGTCTTCGTCCGGGTCGTTGCTGTGGGGCGAGGGCAGGTTGGTCTTGTGCGTCCCCGGCACCACGCAAAAGGCCCCCTGTTCGTTGGTGCAGTCGTGGATGAAATAGACCATCCGCACCATCATGCAGTCGATGCCGTGATCGGTGTAGCTGTAGCGGTACTTTTGGCTGGCTGAAGCGGTGCCGCCGTGGCAGCCGGTGGCGTTGCCTTGGTAGCGGATGCGAATTTCGGAGTTGTTGATCGTCGGGCGCTGTTTGACGATGCCGTGGATGTAGTTCATGGTCGGCTGGTGGTCGAGCAAAACGTCGAAGGCCGGGTTGGCGTTCCAGTAGTCTTCGATCATGAGGGTTTTGCCCTCGCCCCGCTCGCCGTTGGTGTGATAGCCGCGCTCGGGATTGGCGTGGTAGTTGGCTCCCCAGCCGCTTTGCTTGCGCGGCGGCTTGGTGACGTGCGCGAGCGCGTGTTCTTCCAGCTCATCCACGGCCTCGACCAGCGCAGCCACTTGGGTCTCGTTCAGCAGGTTCTCAATGACGATGTAGCCTTGGCGGTCGAATTCAAAGGTTTCGATTTCGTTCACGTGTTACTCCTTATTTGTTGAACCATCGAGCCAAGTTGCCGCCCTTGACTAAGGCTCGCTCGGCGTCCCTATAGTCTGATAGATGCGCATCGACAATCGCTGGCGTGCCGCTGCCCCAGACCATGCGCTCCGGCCCGAAGGCTTCTATCACGCGACGCGTAAAGGGTTTGGCACTTTCGTACAGCGGCTCGTCTTGGGCAAAGTGGCCGAAGCCAGAGAGCTTCATATAAACTTCGGCGTCAGCATGGCTCAGATCTAATATGTCGGCGTATTCGACTGCGCTGCCCTGATGCGGCTCGGCCAAATGGTCGATCAGCGCCACCGTCTGGGGAATGTCGCGCAGAACTTGGGCGACTTGGGCACCGTAATTAGGCTCAATGTGCAATTCGACGACCAAGCCCAACTCCACCGCCTTTTCCCACAGGGCGCGTACCCCTTTGTCGTTGAAGCTGTGGAGATACAGGTCTCTGCCTCGGTACGCGTGAAAGCGCGTGGCGATGATCTCGGGCTCGCGGGCGACCAGATCGGCCAACTTTTGGGGCGCGTCTGGATCTCTGGGATAAAACAGCGACGTGCCCCGCAGCCGCTCTGGCTCGCGCTTTAGACATTCGAGTATCAGCCGGTGGTCGTCCCCATACGGCTCGGGATGGACGACGACGGCCCGGTCGATTCCCTCGTCGTCGAGGCGCTGCAAATAGGCCGCCAATGGGGCTGGGGGATGCACGGAAACATCTGGCCGGTAGGTCGCCTTGGGATGCAAGGGATAGCGCTGGGTATCGGGGCTGAAGATGTGGGCATTCCACTCAATGATCATCGGGCCGTCTCCCTCGTGCAGAGCAAGAGTAGCACGCCGGTCCGCGACTGTCAAACGGCTCTGCCGCAGCACCTTGACAATACAGTTGGAGAATTCTATTTTTTGAAGCTGTCAGGCTAAAAACAAACCAGTTGGCCCGTTCGTCTAGAGGCCTAGGACGCCGGCCTCTCACGCCGGTAACACGGGTTCGAATCCCGTACGGGCTACCAATTATAAACCCCAGGTCGGTTACACTGACCTGGGGTTTTCTTTTTGCCAATTCGCCTTGTCTGATTCTATTCTAGCTCAGCATCCGCATTTGATTTCGGTCCCGGGCTGCGCCCCGTCGCCGGCCGTGGCGTAGCCGTCGCGCTTCCACCAGTCGAGCCCGCCGATTAATTCGCGCACTTGAAAGCCCAGCGTCAGCAGTTTTAGCGCCGTCTTCGTCGAGGCGTTGCAGCCGATGCCGTCGCAGTAGCAAACATAGAGCTTTGATTTGTCGAGCGATTCAGTGGAATTAAAGCAGATTTCCCGGTGGGGTAGATTGAGTGCGCCCGGAATGTGCTCTTGGGCATACGCCTCCGCCGAGCGGCCATCGACGACGGTGATGGGTTCGTTTTCACCCAACGCCACGTAGAGATCCCACGAATCCATTTCATAAGCAAGCTTGCGCTGGTAGTGGTTTAGTTGCTCGATGGACATAGTTTTCCTTGTTGTTGAAGTGTCAGCGTCTTGTGGAATTGTAAAAATTACGACCTGAAAGCTACGAACACCAATAAGCGTACAGGCGGGCGTTGTGCAGTGCGAAACGCAGGCGCACTGGCTGTTCTCGCAATGCGCGCAAATCCCGGCCGTCGCGCCAGCGCACGGGCACGGCGACTCCGTCCTCGGCGATGGCGACGCAGTCTTGGGCGGTATGGCCGGGAATGGGGTGCCCTTCCTCGTCAAGCAATTCTACGGTTAGCTGCCCGTAATCCGCCTTGGCGTTGACCTGCAATTCGTCCCCGGCCAATGCGAAGGGTCGGGTCGTTATCTGCCCGCCGTCAAAACTGGCGTTGATTGACGCGAAACCGTCGAGGCGCAGCATGGCCAAGCCAATGCCCATCGTCCCCGGGTCCTGATCCTCTGCAATCGGTGGATCGAATTCGCGGGGGATCTTGGCGTGCCGCCGCGCCGTGCCTCGGTAGTAGATATAGAGCTTGTCGCCCACGGCAATGGGCGGCGCACCGCTGAGCATTAGCTGGAACCGATCCCACTCGCCCACCGCGCCCAAACCCACCAGTGGCTCCCCCGGCACCCGCTGCCAGCGCTCCCCGTCGCGGCTGCACAAAAGCCGCAGGACTTGGGTCTGTTGGCGCGGGCGTTTGTCGAAGTGGGTCAGGATGCCCAAGTAGTGGGCGCCGTAGTTGAAGCCGGTGTTGTTGTAGAGGGCTTCTTCTTCGTTGAGCGGTGCCAAGAAGGGGCGCGGCGGCGACCAGTGAACAAAGTCCTCGCTCGTGCTCATCAGCCGCTCGGGCACGCCGCGCAAAAAGGCCACGTAGCGCCGGCGCTCAATATCCACCATCATCGACTGCGCGTCCCCGACCGGCCCCAAGTCGCCGGTGCCGGGTCGCGGATGGTAGCGGAAAATCGGGTCCGGCGAATGCGACCAGTTGATCCCGTCCGGCGAAGTGGCACTGTAAATGCCCGAGCGCGGCCCGTCCCAGTCGTAGCTCGACCAGCCGATGGCCTTGTAGCGGCGGGCGGGATCTGGGTCGAGGGGGTCCTTGAGCATGGTCTCCCAGTGGTCCTGCCCTTCGTGGTGGGTTGCGGGGATGACGATGTTGTTGTCCTTGGAGCCGAGGGCTTCGTGGATTCCGAGGGAGGGGCGCTCCCAGTGGATTCCGTCCGGCGACAGCGCGAGGCACTGCACGTGTTCGCACTCTGGCGCATAGTGGCCGGCCATGTACCACGCCTTGAAAATTTGTTCCTCGGCGTCGAAAATCACCGCCGCGGTCATGCCACTGTGTTGTTCCCACGGCGCTTCCTGTTTGAGCACGGGATGCGTGCCGTACTTCTCCGCTTGGTGGAAGACTCGCGTCACGTTTTCTTGGCGCTCGACGTCGTCCATATCGACGAAGAGGCGCTTGCGGTGGTCGAGTGCTGGGCAGTCCATTGGTCTTACGTTCGCATTCCCGACTGCGATTCGAATCCCATTAATCGTTTTAGGGTCGGCGTCGCCCGCGCGACGACCTCGGGGCGCGCCAGCTTGAATTGGTCCTGCTGCGGCTTCATAAACGAGCGGCAGAAGAATCCCAACAGAATCATCCGATCCTGCTCGGTGTGGTTGGCACCGCTGCCGTGCCACGTTGCACCGTGGAAGACGACGATATCGCCTTTGCGGACGTCTAGCTGGATGACGTCGTCGTATTCTTTTTCCGGATCGGGGGCGTACCCGCGCTTGTAGCTGCCCGGCACGATATGGGTGGCTCCGTTTTCAGGCGCGAAGTCGTCGAGCACATAGATGGTATTGGCGCAAAAGGCGAAAGGTGGCGGCGGCTGGGGAAAGCTGCCGAGCGGAAAGTCGATGTGCAGGCGGCCGGCTGGCGCGCCCGGGCCGATAAAATTGACGGTGAAGCTGCTCAAGATGCAGTTGTCGCCTAGCAGGTACTCTTGGAGTGCCAACACCTGCGGGAGCTGGATCATCTCCTCGTAAATGCGGCCCTTGTTGACTAGGTTCCACACGCGCTGCGCGCAGCCGTCGAGATAGACATGCTCTCCTCCGGCGTCCCGCTCCTCGGTGATCAGTTCGACCGAGCGGTCTCGCAGGGCATTGGCCTGGTCCGGAGTCAACGCCTCTTTGAGCACGGCGTACCCGTATTCGTCGATATGGGCCTTGGCGTCGTCGATGGTCATGGTGGTCGCTTCTAACCTCGCCCGACGAACGGCATTTTCGTCGCCATGATCGTCATAAACAGCACATTGGTGTCCAGCGGCAGTTCAGCCATCTGCACTACGGCGCGGGCCACGTGTTCGACGTCAAAGCGCGGCTCGACGAGCTTGGAGCCATCGGCCTGCGGCACGCCGTCGCTCATCCGCTGCGTCATATCGGTCGCCGTGTTGCCAATGTCGATCTGGCCACAGGCAATGTCGTATTTGCGCCCGTCGAGCGAGGTCGATTTGGTGAGTCCGGTAATGGCGTGTTTGGTGGCGGTATAAGGAGCGGAATTGGGACGCGGGGCTGCGGCCGAGACCGAGCCGTTGTTGATGATCCGCCCGCCGCGCGGGTCTTGATCCTTCATAATTCGGAAGGCCGCTTGGGTGCAGAGGAAGCTACCCGTCAGGTTGACGGCTACTACCTTCTGCCACTGTTCGTATTCGAGGTCTTCCAACAGCACGGTCGGCGCTCCGCCCCCGGCGTTGTTGAACAGCACGTCGAGCCGGCCAAAGTGCTCGGCGACTTGGGCGAACAGCGCGTCAACGGCTTGGGGATCGCCGACATCAGTGGGCACCGGCAACATGCGGGCATCTGTTCCCGCCAGCGCGGCCGTTTCCTCTAAGGCGTCTTGACGCCGTCCGGCTAGGGCAACTGCATAGCCGGCCTCGGCCAATGCTAGGGCACTGTGGCGGCCGATGCCGCTGCCGGCACCTGTGACGAGGGCGACTTTTGCATGTGATTCCATTTGTGGTCTCCTTAAAATTGGATGGTAGTTCTAGGCGATTCGTCGGGCGGCCTTTACCTCTCGCCGCCGCTTGTGCAACGCGTCTTCCGTATATCCGTTTGGTTCGGTGCGACCGTTGAATACTAGGTCTAGCGCTGCTTGGAATTCGACGCTGGCGTCGAGGTCGGGTGCCATGGGGCAGTACGCTGGGTCGCCGCTGTTTTGCGCATCGACTACGGCTGCCATGCGCGCAAAGGTCGTCCGCACCTGCTCTTCGCTGGCGATGTTGTGGTGCAGCCAGTTGGCGATGTGTTGGCTGGAGATCCGCAAAGTGGCGCGGTCTTCCATCAGGCCGATGTGGTTGATGTCCGGCACCTTGGAACAGCCAATGCCTTGGCCGACCCAGCGCACCACGTAGCCGAGAATGCCTTGGGCGTTGTTGTCTAATTCCTGCTGAATTTCCTCGGGGCTGAGCTGGCGATCGAGCATCGGAGGACTGAGAATCGCGCCGAGGGAGGCCCGTTCCCGTCCGGCTAGCTGGCCGAGGCGCTCGAAGACATCGACTTGGTGGTAGTGCAGCGCGTGCAGGGTGGCCGCCGTGGGCGAGGGCACCCAAGCAGTCGTCGCCCCGGCTTGGGGGTGGCCTATCTTGGTCTCTACCATCTCGCGCATTAGCTCGGGCATGGTCCACATTCCCTTGCCGATCTGCGCCCGTCCCACTAAGCCGGTGGCGATGCCGATATCTACATTCCAATCCTCATAAGCACTGAGCCAGGGTTGCTCTTTGATTTCCATCTTGGGCAACATGGGGCCTAGTTCCATGCTAGTGTGGATCTCGTCTCCAGTGCGATCGAGAAAGCCGGTGTTGATGAAGACGACGCGCTCGGCGGCGCAGCGGATGCACTCGCTGAGATTGACTGTAGTGCGGCGCTCTTCGTCCATGATGCCGATTTTTAGCGTATTGCGCGCTAGCCCCAGCGCTTCCTCCACTTGCGTAAAAAGCTCGACGGTCGCTGCTACCTCGTCCGGTCCGTGCTGTTTGGGCTTCACCACATAGACGCTGCCGGTCTTGCTGTTGCGGTAGCGGCCGCGGCCCTTGAGATCGTGGATGGCCGCTAAGCTGATGACCATGGCGTCGAGAAAGCCCTCGGGGATTTCCGCGCCGTCGGCTGTAGTCACCGCATCGGTGTACATGTGGATGCCGACGTGGCGCACGAGCAATAAGCTGCGCCCGGATAGTGTCAGGGTGTGGCCGTTGGGGGTGGTAAATGTGCGGTCGGCGCGCAGGTGGCGCGTCAGGGGCTGCCCGTCCTTGACAAAGGTCGCCTCCAGCGTGCCCTGCATCAGGCCGTTCCAGTTGCCATAGACGAGGGTCTTGTCCTCGGCATCGACCGCAGCCACGGAATCTTCGCAATCTTGGATGGTGGTAATGGCCGCTTCTAAGAGCACGTCTTTGACGCCGGCGCGATGGGTGCGTCCAATGGGATGGGTGCGGTCGATTTGGATCTCGATGTGCAGTCCGTTGTGGCGGAGTAAGATGCTGTTTAGCTGCCCGCCCTCGCATCCATAGCCGACGAACTGCTTGGCGTCTTTGAGGCCAACCTCGTCGCCGCTTGCGAGGCGGGCGCGCAAGGTTTGTCCACCGGCGTCCTCGCGCAGGAAGAACTCCACCACTTCTCGGTACGCACCCTGTTGGAGGCTCGCGACCGCGTCGAGGAATGCCTCGCTGCGCGCGATGACTTGGGCACCGCGCTCGGCGTCGTACTCGCCTGCCGGGACGCGGCCCTTGATTACATCCGTGCCGTACAGGGCGTCGTACAAGCTACCCCAGCGCGCATTCGCCGCGTTGAGCGCGTAGCGCGCATTGTCAACCGGGACGACTAGCTGGGGGCCGGCTAGGGAGGCGATTTCTGGATCGGTGTTTTCCGTGCGGATCCGCTGCGCGTCGCCCGTGGGTAGCAAGTAGCCGATCTCTTCGAGAAAGGCCCAGTAATCTGTGGGATCTAATGGCTCGCCGCGCCGCTGTTGGTGATAGGCGTCGATCTGGGCCTGCAAGGCATCGCGGCGCTGAAGTAGCTGTTGATTCTTTGGCTCCAAGTCTTGGACGATTTTTCCCAACGCCGCCCAAAAGTGATCGGCATCTACGTCCGTCCCGGGCGCAATCTGCTCGGCGACGAGGGCGTAGAGCCGCTGGTCGATGTGCAATCCACCGCTAACTATTTTTTTTGCTGATTCCGCCATGATGTGCTCCGTTTAATTTTGCCGAGCAAGAGTATAACTATCTTACGGTGTGTGCAACCTATGGACAGGGTGGATGGAATTTGGATAGCTTGTAGGCGCTAGCGCATGACAACACTATCGCAGGAGGAGACCATGCACTACGACCCATGCCAACGCACTTTTGACTGCGAGCCGACGCTCACCGACTCCGAGGTCCTCGAATTCTGCCGCGAGGGCCACCTTTTGCTCAAAGGCGTTGTGCCCGACGAGATCAACCAGCGCGCCTGTGCTTGGATCGACGGCGATATTCCCGCCAACCCGAGCTATATTCCCGACGGCCTCACCGAGGCCGACCTCGATCGCATCCGCTTTACCCACGAGCCGACCTCCATCTTCTTGGAGGACTGGTTCATCGAGCACGTCTTGCTCAATCCCCAGTTAGCCGGTGCCCTACGCTCGCTTTTAGGCCCCAACATCGGCCTGCCGGTCTTGGCCAGCCACCACCGGGCCGAATGCCCAATGGAAGCCCAGCGCTGGCACCAAGACGCCGACCACATCTATGGCCCGGAGGTGCGCTTTTTGGAGGTCTTCTACTTTCCGCAGGACACGCCCGTGGAACTGGGGCCGACCGAGTTGGTGCCTGGCTCGCACATCCAACCTGGTGGTCCCCGCGACGAAGAAGGGGGTGTGTTTTGCGACGGCCCGGCCGGCACCATTGGGATTCACCATCAGAGTATTATGCACCGCCGCGGCAAGTCCACCGCCGAGGGGCTGCGCCGGATGCTCAAGTACAATTACTGGCGCACGGCACCTCCCCAGCGCGATTGGATCGTCGAGGAAGACTTTGATTTCCAGAGCGCGTATTACGGCGGGCACGGCACGGCGCGCTTCTATGCCCACATGTTCTATTGGCTCTGCGGCAAGGGCGATCAGTTCCGCATTATCGGCGGCCAGGCTTGGCCTTGGCAGACCGAAAACCAGATCGGGCCGTCGTATGGTTTTGACGCCGAGGAAGGCTACCAGCCTAATTGGCGGCGGGACAATCCGGATGGATATGCGCGTTGATTACCTAGATGGGTTGCGTTGGTGAGGCAGTGGCCGCCTCCAACAGGAGGGACTGGCAGGGGCAGGGCACCGGCCCGGCGGGTGTGGGACGGTACTGATTAAATCCACATTCCCCGTCTAACTACGGGAGCCTCCGCGCTCGTCGAGCGAGCTTTGGCAGAACCCGGATCTATTCACGGGGGGATACACCGCTGCCCCTGCTGAGGATGGCGAACGGAAGAGACGCGAAGCCCTGTTGCTAATTCGCTGAGGGGCTCCCGGTGCTGAGTGGTTAGCCGCTAAGTCGTTGAGTGGCTTTGCCGGATAATTGGGTTATCAATCCCTGAGGTCGCGCGTTGCAGTGCGCGCCGCGTCTGGGCTATGCGTCGTCACCGGCGCAGTCGCACTTGCTTCCCTGTCTCTTCCGCTCTACTTGTCCTTACTCGTCAGCATATTCCACCTCTACCTCGAACGACGCGGCGCGAATCTGCCGATTGAGCTGGCGGAACTCGACGCGCGCCTCGTCGAGACGGGTGCGGCAATCGTCGTAGGGCAACTCGTTGTCTTCGACGATGTCGCGCTCCTCCTTGTGGAGGATTCGCTCATAGGCGGAATCGACGACTTGGGTGTGCAACTCTCCGAGGCGGTCGTTGAGCGCTTTGCGAGTCTCAAGGGCCTCGGTGAGGCTCATGTCGTCGCCTCCGTGCTCAACGCGGTGCTCGAAGTTGGCACGCTGGATCGCGGCGTTTAGCTTGCGGCGTTTGAATTCGAGAGATCGCAATTGGTCACGTGCTTCGGAGACACTGAATCCGGGGGCTGGCCGGCGAGAGGAGTCGTTGTCTCGACGAGAGAACAGGTCCCGATTCTGGCGCGCCTCGGGCAGGCAGTCGCGCAGCGTCTTGATGCGGGCGTCGTATTCGCCGCGCAGTTCGAGGGCTTCGTAGAGCCTGATGGTCTTTCTAACTTCGGTCATACCTCACCTCCTTCTAGTTTCACCGGGAGATGAGTCGAAATTCGAGGGAGTGTAGAACAGTCGCAATAGTTCAGCGACTTTTTTGTGTGCGGGGGAAAATTGCAATGTCGAGATAAGCAGGCTGTCCCAAGCGAATACTTCCTCCCAGAGGTAGGCCGTCCGCGTCCGGTAGCTGTGGCCCGCCGGATCGTGCGGATTTCCGGCACCACCTTCACATCCCTTGTCGAAGGGCTGGAAGTAGGTCACGTCGTCGGCTAGGCGTGTGGTCACGCATTCAGTAAAATGGACGAGCGTGCGTCGCTTGAACTCAGGAATCTTGCTCTTGCGAACAGAAGCGGTCGGAATCTCGCGGTTCCCAAGCCGCATATCCGCCTCAACGACTTTATTTCAATTTCTCGAGATGCGTCTCGACCAGAAACGTCGCTACAGCACCCGCAGCATTCACTGCAAGGTTCGCATGTCGTGGTGACGGACGAACGGGCAAAGGGCCTCCCTTGCCGTGCGAATCGGAGAGTCGATTGCGCAATGTCCCGATACCGTTCACGAGGTTCATCACGCTACCGAGAATCGCCTTGATCGGCTCCTCCGAATGCTGGTTCGGCGCTAGGCTCAAAGCCTTAGCAGCCTTCTCATATAGCTTCGGCAATTTGTCTTTGTCGGTATAGTCCATCGAAAGGTCGTCGAGGATGCGCTTGATCACGGTCTCCAGCAATGTCCGGGCAAGAGTGATTGCACCTTCGGGGTCATTCGTTCTACGAGACAATGCCTTCGACCACACCGCGTGAACGTGCTCGGCATCAAACAATTGAAGCGCATCGGACGTGACCGAGTCGGCAGGCGCGAGGTTTTGAACTTCCAGACTGTCAACAAGAGGAGTGAAGGCTGCACTGATGATCTGCCGACGCTCCGCGTACGTTTCAGCCTTGTTCTTGATGAATGGCCAGAAGGCCTCCAGACTTCGATAGGTGCGAACGAAGTCGGGAAGCAAGTTCCTGATTTGGTAATCGTTCATGAACTCCCGGCGCAAATGCACGTAAATATAGTCGGCGCGAGCACCACCTCCACCTGTCGCCGTACCAATCAGAATTCTCTCCATCATTTTGATTCGTTCGATGATCGAGTCTGGAAGTTCTTGTTCGTTAATCATTCATGGTTTTCTTGGCTTACATGGATGAACTTGAACCATACACTGTCCAAATGTCTGAAGTCGGTATCTGTTGACAGGAGTGCAGCCCCACTTACGTGAGCCGTCGCGGCGATCCAGAGATCGTTTTGTGTCATCGGCACAGCTAGCTTTGGCGGCGGTGTATTTTGAGGAGAAGTCACAGGCTTACCATGAGTCCAGGCATCGATCCGAGCGTAAGCGTCCAAAATCGTTTGTTTGCTTATGTCAAGCGTCGGTATTCCATTAAGAACTTTCTCAAGGTGAGTTCGTCTCTTGCTACCCCAACCATTCTTCTCCGCAAGCGCGAGAATCTCTCCTTTGCAGATGATGGACGTAAAGACCATTACTTCCTGATCTCTAAGATTGAATTCTGTGCGAGCCCTGATAGCCCACTGTGCACTCCGGGAGAAACCGAGTAACAGACCCGTATCTAGGAGAAATCGCGTCATAAATATATCGCTTAATCGAGTTGGGCTAGAAGATCCTCGATGGGTTCATCGCCAGGCCACGCGCCCGCAAGCTCAATAGGGTCAAAGGCCCCGACTTGCTTGGGTTGCCCTTGGAGCAGGTCATGCGATTTCTGGGCCTCTATTGATGGCATTTCTTCGAAAACGACATCCTTTTCTAGCCGACCACTAATCCGGCGGGCCTCGATCAATCGCGGCTGCCCATTGGACTTGAAATGCACCATTCCCTCAACGGTGGTCTGCTTGCCCCATAGAGGACGCAAAGCCTCTACACTCAATGACGCGTCCAGCCGTCCAAAGAGTGCTGACTTCTCGCTCACTAGAAGACGAAATCGACCATTATCATGTTTGATCTCGTCGAGCCTACCACTGACGATGAAAGATCTTGGAGCCGGAATGGCATTCAACCGCTTTTTGACGTATGTGCAAGAAATATCGTCCAGCTTGAATTGCCCATGCGCCGTGCCTTGAGGGATCATTTCGTAACGCACACCGGAGGCTCTAGCCGCTTGCCTGAACATAAGAATCGCTTCGAGAACTGAACTATCGAAATAGTCTCCAATTGGATTGTCAGTCTGGGTCTCATTGATCGATTGAGCGACCAGATCGAGCGCTGTTTCATCTAGGTCGGGCTGCTTATTCCATAAATCTTTTTTGGCAAATTGTTCATAGGCAGTCTCACCAAGCCGAGGAGCCTCTATGTCAAAAATCGTAGATCCAGGTTTCAATCCAGTTATCGTAAAGTCAATGGCGGCGTTCAGCCACTGAGGCCTCGCTCCCCTCCCCCCACTACCTGCGCCCGTGGCGAGCAAGCGGGTGGTCCGCTCTGCTGTCACGAGAAGGGCGTCCATAACACGCCGGAGAGTCGCCATCTTGATTTGACCTTCATCTTCTTTCAGGCCGCTGATGCGGAGTTGGTAGCGTTGTGTTTTCATGGCGGGACTCACTTTCCTGGGTTGCTGAGGTCCATTTCAAGAATAATATCACTCCCGAACCGCTATGTGCAACTCCCGTAACTGCTCGGGCGACACCTCGCTCGGCGCGCCCATGAGCGGATCCTGCGCATTCTGGTTCATGGGGAAGGCGATGACCTCCCGGATGTTTGGTTCGTCCGCCAGCAGCATGACGATGCGGTCGATGCCGGGGGCGATGCCGCCGTGGGGCGGAGCGCCGTAGCGCAAGGCGCGGATCATGCCGCCGAACTTGCGATCCACTTCCCGCTGCGAGTGCCCGGCGATCTCGAACGCCTTGTACATGATGTCTGGTCTGTGGTTGCGGATGGCACCGCTCGATAGTTCGAGGCCGTTGCAGACGATGTCGTACTGATATGCCTTGATCTCCTGCGGCGGTTGCGTCTCCAGTGTAGCCATGCCGCCCTGCGGCATGGAGAACGGATTGTGCGAAAAGGCCACGCAAGCGCGTTCCTCGTCCCATTCGTACATGGGAAAATCGACGACCCAGCAGAATTCATAGCACCGCTCCTGACGCAGGTCGAGCCGGTCTGCCAGATGCAGGCGCAACCGTCCCGCCAGAGCCGCTGCCTCGGCTGGTGGCCCGGCGATGAAGAAAATGGCTGATCCCGGCGCGGCGGCGCATTCCTCGATAATGCGACTGCACACGCTCTGATCTAGGGCCGTGGCGATTGAACCTGTGGCCTGCGCTCCATTAATGAGGTACGCCAGCCCCTTGCCGCCCGCTTCTTTGACGAATGCCTCGAGGCCGTCGAAAAACGAGCGCGGCTGTGCCTCCATTTCGGGAACGCACAGGGCGCGGACGACTCCTCCTGCTGAGACGATGTCCCTGAACAGCCTGAACGAGGAGGCTGCGAAAATCTCGGAGAGGTCTTGGATTTCGAGACCGAAGCGCAGGTCTGGTTTGTCCGTGCCGAACCGCAGCATGGCGTCGGCGTGGGAAAGACGCGGGAACGGCGGCGCGGTTACTTTCCAATCGGTGAACTCGCGGAAGAGACCGGAAAAGAGTTCCTCGACCACGGCGAAGACGTCCTCCTGCTCGACGAAGGCCATCTCGAGGTCGAGTTGGTAGAACTCGCCGGGGGAACGGTCGGCGCGGGCGTCTTCGTCGCGGAAGCAGGGCGCGATTTGGAAGTAGCGATCAAAGCCAGACACCATTAGCAACTGCTTGAACTGCTGCGGTGCCTGCGGCAGCGCGTAAAATTGGCCGGGGTAGAGCCGGCTTGGCACGAGGTAATCGCGCGCGCCCTCGGGTGAACTGCTGGTGAGAATGGGCGTCTGGAACTCGGCAAAGCCCATCTTTGTCATGCGCCGTCTGATGCTGGCGATCACCTCCGCGCGAAGCTGAATGCGGCGGTGCAATCCGGCCCGGCGCAGGTCTAGGAAGCGATAGGACAAGCGGGTGCTCTCTCCCACGTCGGGGTCTTCGGCCACGGAAAAGGGAAGCGGCTCCGCTAGCGAGAGCACTTCCAGCTCGCGGACGGCGAGTTCCACTTCTCCGGTCTCCATCGCGCTATTGATAGTCTCAGGTGAGCGTTCGCGCATGTCGCCTACGACGCGGACTACGGATTCGCGGGGGATTTTTGACGCGATTGCCGCAACGTCATTCTCTGGCGAGATCACGAGTTGGGTAATGCCGTAGTGGTCGCGCAGGTCCAGGAACAATATGCCTCCGTGGTCCCTTTTGCGATGAAGCCAACCGCTCAGGTGGATGGTTTGGCCGGCGTGGTGCTTGCGAAGTTCGCCACAGGTGTGCGTGCGATAGCGGTGCATGGTAGCCTCCAGTTTTGGATGTACATGAAAAACCCGCCGTTGGCACGAGGCTCAACGGCGGGTTGGGGTGAGGATAGAATCCGATCACGGCCAACGCCATCGAGCCCGAATGGCGGGATTATTGTCGTCGTTGTTAGCAAAAGCGTAGGCTGCATGCTTGTACTGGAATGTCATTGCAAAAGCTCCTAAAAACAGAAAACCCGCCGCGATGCGTGTTCGCGACGGGTTGTGAATTCGGATTGGGTTGGAATCAGTCGTCAGAACACGCGCAATGGGACCAACGGGTTATTATTCTGTGTGCGGTCGTTCTGGCGAGTCATCATCATCATAGTCGTCTAAAATAGTTTCGATCCGAGTTCCGTCAAGCCGGGCTAGCCTCTACAGCCCGAACCAGCGATTGAGCTTGATCAGGAAGATGTTGTCGCCATCGTCGGCGAAGGCGCGGCTCAAGTCGCCGGCGGGGCGGAACCTCGGGTCGCTAACGTCGTCGAAGTCTCTGTCCCGGCTCTGCTGCCAGACGACGAAGAGCGTGCTGCCGGGCCGGTACTCCCAGCGCAGCACTGCGTTGGAGCGCAGTGAGCGTCGTCGAAAGTCGGGGTTTTCCTCAAGGCCGGCATAGGGTGAGAACTCGTAGGACCGCGGGCGCGCCAGTTCCTTGATCGCTCCGTAGTCGCCGGTTGTCACGAAAGGCTGCGCGAACAACTGCAGACTCAGACTCGGCGTGAAGGCCCAGGTGACGCGCACGCCGATTTCGAAGACGCGGCTTTCGAGTTCGCCGAAGATGAAGTGGTCGTCCTCGCCATCGCCTTCCTCGTCCTTGTTCTCTATCCACTGGGCGAAGTTGCGGTTGAAGTTGTAGCCCGGCTCGATTTCTAGCTCAATCTGGGATACTGGGCGCAGTCCGATCTCAAAGCCGATCCACGATCCCAAGTTGTCGCCTCCTTGGCTCCCGCTGATGTTCCAGCCGAGCCAGCCGCTGATGGGCTTGCGGTCGTCGGT
>JAPPEG010000242.1 GCA_028875345.1 Gemmatimonadota bacterium | reverse complement strand
TCGGGGTTTTCTATTTGGCGGGCCAAGCCCTAGCCGAAGGCCGCGACATCTACTCAGTGTCGGGAGCCTTCGGCTTCCGCTATCTACCGGCCTTTGCCCTAGTTGCTAGTCTTTTCGCCCAATTTCAGCCCCTCACTGCATACCTTCTGCATCTCTGCTGCACCGAGCTTTTCCTTGCGGCTAACCTCTATCTGACTTGGCGGTGGGTAGCCAAGCCCCGTCGGGGCTTGGCCTTGTTTATATGGCTGGCGTTCTCGCCTTACTTTCTCGAACTCTACATGGGTCAGGTCAGCTTCTGGGCGGCCTCGCTGCTCTTTTGGCTCATCGTCGGCCTCCACAGCGGCCGGAAACAGGTGGCCAGCTTCTGTTGGGCGGGTGCCCTCTTGGTCAAACCCAACGCCCTAATCCTCGCCCCCGCGCTTTTAAGGCTTCGCGCCTGGCGCGTCGTCGTTTTGGGACTGCTAGCCGGCTCGCTTACGTCGCTACCTTACTTCCTTCTGCATCCAGATAGCTGGGAAACTTTTTTCGCCGCCAATATCCACGGCGCTCCCGTCCAAGGGGCCCTCACCCATGCGGGCAACCTCGGGCTACAAGGCGGACTGGTCAGCGTCGTGGCCCAACTATCCGGGCGGCCCTTGGCCGAGCTGGCAACCCTCGCCGACCTCCCTTTGGCGGGCCGCACGGTCATTTATTACTCGCAAGCCGCCATCCTCATCGCGGCACTGGTGGCCACCTATCGTGGCCGCGATGCTCTGCCGCTGCTCGCGCTGTGGATGTGTACCTTTTTTCTCGTTTACAAAGACGTTTGGGAACATCACTACGTCTTTCTCCAGCCCGTACTCGTGGCTTTGTACGCGTGCTCAGGTTCTCCTAAGTTCTTGTGGATATTTGCTTTTATCGCTCTGCCGACTCCTTTTGTCCTCTTCGACATTGAGCCGGGAGTCTATGGGCCGATTGATCCTGAACGCACGTGGGAGCCGATCACTTCCCTCGCCTATCGCAGCACTAAACTCATTCCCCTCGGCTATCTGTGGTACGAGCTGTGCCGCACGTGCTTAGCCTCGGCACCCACCAAGTCTTGATATTAGCGTGCTGGAGTCGTATTATATTCTATTCTTTTAGTTTTTCCTCCTCTGTCCTATGGCATCTAATTCCAAGCGCCGACTTCCGCCCTGGCTCAAGGCCAAAGCCCCAGGCCACCCCAATTACATCGCCCTAAAAAACCTGCTCGCCGATTTACAGCTTAACACGGTGTGCGAGAGTGCTCATTGCCCCAACATCGGCGAGTGCTGGAGCCAGCGCACGGCGACCTTTATGATTCTGGGCGATGTCTGCACCCGCAGCTGCGGATTTTGCGCGATCAAGACGGGCCGCCCTCAATGGCTCGACGAAGGCGAGCCTGAGCGCGTTGCCGCTGCCATTGCTCGCCTCGGGCTAGAGCACGCGGTGATTACCTCGGTCAATCGCGACGAACTGCCAGATGGCGGGGCGCGCATCTTCGCCCGGACGATCGCGGCAGTACATCGCCTTTGCCCCGAGACGAGCGTCGAAGTCTTGATCCCGGACTTCAAGGGCGACTGGCATGCTCTAGCGACTGTCCTTGAAGCCGGCCCAGACATTCTCAATCACAACATCGAGACGCCGCCTCGCCTCTACCCCACCATGCGCCCGCAAGCCCGGTACGGCCGCTCGCTGGAGCTCCTCGACCGAGCTCGCAAGATGAGTCCTGCTCCCACTAAGTCCGGCATGATGCTAGGGGCCGGCGAGACCAAAAGAGAAATAGCCCAGAGCATCCAAGATCTAGCGGATGTCGGCTGCGCCATTCTGACCTTGGGCCAATACCTAAGCCCGTCCACCCACCACGTGCCCGTAGAGCGCTTCGTCCACCCCGACGAGTTTGCGGAGTGGCAGCGCTTTGCCCTCGGCTTGGGCTTTCGCCACGTCGAGTCTGGCCCGTTGGTGCGCAGCTCGTACCATGCCGCCAGCCAAGTCGAACAGGTGCGGGCCGCCACCCCACTGCCTCCTGAGAGAAGCCCATGAACCTAGAGAAAAAGGCTATATCCAAGTACCTTAAACGCAAAAAACTGCTCGCCGACGAGGGCCCGATCCGCGTCCAGACCTTGAGTGACGGGCTAAAAAACCGGATTTACTACGTAGAGGCTGCTAATCAGGCTTGGATCGTCAAGCAGGCGCACTCGCGCGTCCAAATCAAGGAGCGCTGGTGGGTCGATCGGCGGCGCATCTTCGCCGAGAAAAGCTGCATCGAGCGCTTGGCGCAATTCCTCGCTCCCGAGACCTTGCCGGAAGTCCTGCTCGAAGACCGCACGGACTTCATCCTCGTGACGACCCCACCGCCACACAATGCTCTGTCGTGGGAGGGCGACTTGGTCAATGGCCGCATCGATCTGCAAATCGCCGTCCAGTGCGGCGAACTGCTGGCCACTGTCCACAACGAGACTGCTGGCTCGTCCGAAGTCGCCGACGAGTTTGCACCCACTAAGGTATTTGAGCAACTGCGCATCGACCCGCACTACAACTACATTGCCAACGCCTATCCCGACCTCAAAAAGGCCATTGCCGTCCATACTAATCGCCTGCTCAAAGAGGGGTTTTGTCTCGTCTTGGGCGACTTGCGGCCCCGCAATATATGGGTCGCCAACGGCCATCCCTATTGGGTCGATTTTGCCACCGCCCACTACGGCTACCCCACCTTTGACCTCGCCTTCTACACGGCCGATATGTGCATCAAGGCCATGCAGAATACCGCCCAAAAAGCCGCCTATTTAGAGGCCGTCAATGTCTTCTGGAACAGCTATTTTCAGAGCGCGAACTACAAGAAGGCCGAGGAAGTCAAACACCAAGCCGTACAAGATCTCGGCTGCCTGCTGTTGAGCGCGACCGACGGCCGCCAGCCGGTCGCGCTCGACGACGAGCGCATCATCGGGCTCTCGCGGCGCATTGCCCAGAGCCTGATTTTAACGGGGTTGGGGAAAATCGAGGACGTCACCGAGTTCGTCAACCGGACCCTGATCGACGGCTAGTTCGCTGCAAATCTCCGCTACTAGACCGAATGTGCACCGCCATCGCCTGCCGCGCGGCCTCCGCATCTCGCCGCTGCAATGCCGCCAAGATCTGGCGGTGCTCCACCAGCGAAAGTTCAGCCCGAGGGCCAGCCAGCGACGGCTCTGCCAAACTTTCCTTGATCCATTCTTGCAGGTAGTTGCGCGTGGTTTCGAGCAAGCTGTAGAGGATGGAATTGTGCGTGGCCCGGGCGATAAGTAGGTGGAATTGCAAATCGCTGGCGAGAAAGCGCCCCTCGTCGGCCAGCCCCCCGGCCATGCCGGCCAGCGCGTCAGCAATGGCCGCCAAATCCTCAGTGGTGGCCCGCTCGGCCGCCAAATAGGCGTTTTGCGACTCGAGCATCATCCGCGTCTCACTCAGGTCTTGGAGTTTCTTGCCGTCGAGTAAAAATCCCCACTGCAACGCCCGCTCCACGTATTGGCCTTTGTCGCAGACAAAGGTGCCCTCGCCCACGCGGCCGTCGAGCAGACCCATCATGGACAACGAGCGCAGAGCTTCGCGCAGCGAAGAGCGCCCAACCTGAAAGCGCTTGCACAGCTCCCGCTCTGGCGGCAGCCTGTCGCCGGGCTTGAGAACGTTGCGCTCAATTAAGTCCGTTATCTGCGCGATAATTTCATCGCTTACAGACGTGCGCTGCACCGGGCGCATGGCATCGTCAATCGGAGCCGTAGCTTTCTTCATAGTGGGTGCCAAACGTTAAGTGGAAAAAAATAAAAATTTGCCGATGGTCAGACCATTAGCTATTTTCTAAAACAGTACTCAATCCCGCGCTTCGCTGTCAAGAGGAAATGCAGATGGCACAAACTTTGGACCTTGGCTCGCGCGTCGAATTGGTCTCCATGGATCCCCACTTCGACGACATTTCCATTGCGCTCTACTCCCCGGACGACTCTGGCTCTCCCTGCTACCAAGTCCACACCTACAGCCATCTCCCCGGAGCCGCCGAGCGCGTCGCCGGAGTCGCGGACGCCATGCAGATACTCGGAGGTATGGAGCAAACCAGCGACGGTCTGCTCCGCTTCCCCTGCGGCCACGCGCATCTGCTCGCGGTCAAACGACTTTTCCTAGAGGCTTGCAAGCTACCGCCGGAGCAACCCATAGAGCCGCGTCCACTGCACATCTTCGACAAAAAGGCCAACGCCACCATCGCCGTCGCCAGCCTCGGGCAGGGCTTGTACGAAGCCCGCGCTACCGAACAGACCCCCGGTGTGGATCGCCGCGTCACCACTATCGCCCGCGGCCTAATCCGCCTCGGTGAGATGGAAGAAGTCGCCGATCAACCCAACCAAGTCCGCTTCGGCTGCGGCCACTCCCACGACGCCCTAATCGGCCTGTTGCTCGTCCGCGCCCCCAACGTGCGCGCCGCCGTGCGCGAGGCCGAAGCCATGGCCAGCCGTGGCGTACTCTCAGCCCCCAGTTCCCAGGAATAAAGGAGTCTATCATGCCTTCTTCGATGACCAGCCGCGAGCGCGTCCTCGCCGCCCTCGCCCGCGAGCCTGTGGACCGCACCCCGCTCTGCAACCCGACCTCGGTGGCCACCGTCGAATTAATGGACCTCGTCGATGCCCCCTTCCCCGCGGCCAACCGCGAGCCCGAACTCATGGCGCGGCTAGCCGCCACTGGCTACACCGAGTTGGGCTTTGACACCATCATGCCGGTTTTCACCATCATTCAAGAGTCCTCGGCCCTCGGGTGCAAAATCCAGTGGGAGCAAAAGGACAACTGGCCCACTGTCCGCATGAGCGAGCCAATCTGGCACGAACCAGACGACATCAAAATCCCCGCCGACCTCTGCACCCATCCCGACACGGCCTGCGTCACTGAGGCGATCAAAATTCTGCGCAGGGAATACGGCGACGAAGTCGCCATCGTCGGCAAGACCATGGGCCCTTGGTCGCTGGGCTACCACTGCTTCGGAGTCGAGCCTTTTCTTCTGCTGTCGCTCGACGACCCAGGCAAGACCAAGCTCTGTCTCGACCGCATGAAAGAGATCACCATTGAGTTTGGGCAGGCGCAGATCGAAGCCGGTGCCGACGCCCTGACCCTGCCCGACCACGCCACCGGCGACCTCGTCAGCGGCGAGTACTACGAGCGCTATCTGCGCGACTTGCACATTGAGTTTGCCGAGCGGCTTTCGGTGCCCATCATCCTCCACATCTGCGGCCGCACGGTTGACCGCATGGAGTACATCGCCCAAACCGGCATGGCGGCCTTCCACTTCGATTCCAAGAACACGCCCGAAGAATCCACCCAAATCGTGCGCGACCGCATCTCGTTAGTAGGCAACATCAACAACCCCGAAACCCTTTTTTCTAAAGGGCCAGAAGTCGTCGGCGCCGAAGTCGTGCGCAACCTCGAAGCCGGCGTCCAGCTCATCGGCCCAGAGTGCGCCATCCCCTTGCAGACTTCCATCGAAAACCTCAAGGCCATTCCCCGCACGGTACAAGAGTGGCACCGCGACCAAGCGCGCAACTAAAAGAAGAGATCCTATGGCAGACATTAACGATATCGCCAACGAATTTATCCGCGACGAGATCGAAGAGTTCATCGAGCGCGACGAAGAGCGCGAACGCATCATCGGCATCTTTGCCCAAGCCAGTGAGCAGATGCAAAACATCGCCGCGGCCCTCATCGACGGCGACCACCTAACGGTCGACGAGTTGACCGGCCAAGCCCTTGCCGCGGGCGTGGAGGCCCTCGAAGTCATGGACGACGGGCTGATCGCCGGCATGGCCATCGTCGGCATCAAATTCCGCGAAAACTTCATCTTCGTCCCCGAAGTGTTAGCTTGCGCCCGCGCCATGAAAGCCGGCATGACCCATATCGAACCCATTCTCTCGGCCTCGGGCGTCGAGCCTATCGGCATTGTGATCATGGGCACGGTCAAGGGCGATCTCCACGACATCGGCAAAAACTTGTGCATTATGATGCTGCGCGGGGCCGGTTTCGTCGTCCACGACCTAGGCGTGGATACCTCCGAAGACGATTTCATTGACGCCGTCGAAGAGCACGAAGCTCCGCTCTTGGGCATGTCGGCCTTGTTGACCACCACTATGCCTAACATGGGCAAGACCATTGAGGCCTTTATCGACTCCGACTTGCGCGACGACGTCAAAATCATGGTCGGCGGCGCACCCGTAACCCAGGAATTTGCCGACGACATGGGTGCCGACGGCTACGGCAAGGACGCCCTCGCCTGCGTGGCCTTGGCCAAGGATTTACTGAGCGAAACTGAGGACGAGTAGAAGGACTCGTACACTCAGTTATTCGGTTTTGTTCCTATTCAATAAATGGTTGGATCTCGCAATGCTAGACCCTAGAAGTCAGGAACAATTAAAAGAAGCAATCTCTGAGTGCACTAGCTCGGATCAAGCGATTCTAGACACGCTCCGGGAGGAGATCAGGCCACTGAAAGGTAGCACTCGAAGAATTCAGCCGCGAGCGACGACATCTATTTCTCTTGTAGGCACTGACGGCGGTAACAATCAGCTTAGTTTCGACCCATTCTTAGTTCAATTGGTCCGTGTGGTCGATAGTAGCAACAACGAGTACTGCTTGGAGGCTGTCTCGCCGACCACGAATACTCAGGCACTCAAAAATCGGCAATTCGAGGAAGAAGGCACTCCCCGTACAGCCCTAGGCGAATTGATGGAATTTCTCGGCGTTGATAGCCTCCCTGAACTTTCCCACATGATACGGCCTACAGAAGATGGAAAGCCTGTTTCGCCGAGCTGGGTTCAAGTATACCGAGAGTTGGTCGAATGGGCTGTCTTATTTTCTCTGCTTGAGAAGGACTATGGAACAGATACATTAATAGTGTACGATGGCCTATTGCGAAGCAAAATATTCGCGAAAGATCTGTTTGCTAAATTGCGAACCGGCATTAAAGAACGGATTGATGCTAAATGGCAGGAAAGTCGGCGTCGGCTCTATATAGCCGGAGTCGCGAAACATAGCAAGGTGCTAACACGCTATAGATTGGCGATGGTGCTCGAAGGCGTATTTCAAGTCGATTATCCCGCATATGTCGAAATCCCCCGTGAGATCGAGGAGCGAGCCTACTTGTGGTCTGAATTCGCTCGGGGTGATGATCGAGAAGAAGAAGGGGGCGAAATCAATAAAATGGTCGCCGGAAAGATGTTCTTCGTGAAATTCGGAAATCAGCGGCGCGACCCGATTTGGCCAGTGGACATTTTTCAATCACAAATCGGAGAAGCGCAGACTATTATAGGATCAATGC
This sequence comes from Gemmatimonadota bacterium, assembly GCA_028875345.1. GTDB lineage: Bacteria > Latescibacterota > UBA2968 > UBA8231 > UBA8231. The sequence goes on along the minus strand of JAPPEG010000242.1, from coordinate 19,317 downwards.
TGGCGGATGCAATCGATGGCTTTCCAATTCCACACTATCCGCGTTGTTTACAAAAGGCACACGAAAATGCCGCCCTTGTCGACTTTGATTTCGATATCCTACAGGATTTTATCTGCGATGGTGTCCGAGAGAGTTTGGGCGTTCAGAGCTCAATACTCGATGCATTTCGACTTCAAGATGACGATCCAGCTCAGAAGCGTTATAGGTAAAATAACAAATGACCGAATTTGATCTCTTTCCTCAGAACGAAAAAGTCGGAATTTTTCGCGGCTTCCAGCAAGGCGGTCTAGAATTCCATGCAGACCTCGTTCTGCCCTACAGAAATGACTTTCAGAACATTCCGATGCACGGGCAGTTCGTTCTCGTACAGCTCGAAACACCGGACGAGGCTGTTTTGGGCCGGATTGCGTCGTTTTCTTCTGAAGGAAAGCTGTCGTTTGGGTCGGGCGAAGAGTTCAATATTCGAGCTGTGCGAGAGGAGCGGCCAGTCCCGGAGGATCTTCGCGAGCAATATCTCAGATATCGCGTGAACATCCGTGTTCTTGGAGTACTCCGCAAAAACGGCAGCGGACTGACATTTGTCCCATCTCATCGCCGTCTCCCACATGTTGGCAGCACGGTCGCGTTTCCGTCGGACGAGATATTGCGTGAGATAGCAGGGCACAATATGGACGGCGCGGGCATCGGACATTTGGCTTTCGGTGAGTATATCTATTACGGAGGCAACGGGGAGTCCGATCCGCAGGATTGGATGCAAATCCAGCAACCAGAAGTACGCGTCAATTTTCCGGTTAATTCCTTAGTATCGCGACGTAGTTTCATTTTTGCGCGTGCTGGCTTCGGCAAATCAAACCTGAACAAGCTCCTGTTCTCGAAACTCTATGAAGAGACACCAACGGTCACCAAGCGCGGTGGCAAAGAGGTCCCTGTCGGCACGATAATATTCGATCCCGATGGAGAGTACTTCTGGCCAGACGATAGAGGACGCCCAGGCCTTTGCGATGTGCCCGCGCTTGAGGACAAGCTAGTGGTATTCACCGAAAGGCGTAACCCGAGTAATTTCTACCAGTCATTCGTAGCGGGTGGAATCAAGCTTGATATCCGTCGCCTACGTCCATCGGACGTAATTGCGATAGCCCTAAGTCCCGAGCGTCAAGATCAGCAAAACGTGCGGAAGCTGCGGGGACTTCCCCAAGACCGATGGAGAAGACTGGTTGATCTTATAGACAACCAAGGAAACACGACACCACTGGAAGACCTTTACGGATTGCTTGATCTCACCGACCGCCAAGAGGCAGAAGCTCTAGCTGCACGAGGCAACATGACGACCATCGTCAGGATGCTGCACGACAAAAGAAGTCAGCTCATGGATATGTTGATTCAAGCACTTTCGGAGGGCAAGCTCTGCGTCGTCGACGTGTCTCAGATGCGCGGTGGTCAGTCACTTATCCTCTCGGGCTTGATTCTGCGCAGAATTTTTGACCGAAATCAGGAGGAGTTCACCTCGGCTGAGCCCAAGACTATCCCAACCATTGCCGTAGTTGAAGAAGCTCAGTCAGTGCTGAACGAAAATGCACAGGCCGCCGAGCCCTATATCACATGGGTGAAGGAGGGCCGAAAATACGATCTAGGCGCACTGTTGATTACCCAGCAGCCCGGTAGTATCCCTGTGGAGATCCTCAGCCAAGGGGATAACTGGTTCATCTTCCATCTTTTGTCTGCCAGTGACCTAACGTCGCTCAAAAGAGCCAATGCCCATTTCAGTGATGATCTGTTGAGTTCGCTCCTCAACGAGCCGATTCCCGGACAGGGTGTCTTCTGGAGTTCGGTCGGCGGTAAGCCATATCCCATCAGCCTTCGGGCGCAGTCGTTTGAGCAACTATATAAAATGCTCGATGAGAAATACAACCAACCAGCCGGTCAAACATATGCGGAGATACTGCGTCAAAGAGTTGCCGCTCCGTCCCAGCAGATCCAACAATCGACCGATCCGGCCTCCACGGACACAGACGAAGAAGTAAACGTGGATACGGAAGAGGCTGGACAGGATATGATGGCTAGGATCGAAAATGAGGCGATTGAGGCTTTGCGTGCGGACGAACAAACGATGCAGAAACTCCGCTCAGAAGATGGAATGCCTTGGGGGGGTGTTATAGCAGCTTTAAAAAATCACTTACCGGAATCCCTCGATGATCGAGATCAGTTCGCTTACAACCTCGTTGCAACGGCACTAAACAATATTTTTGGTCCACAAGGCCAAGCATGGGAGTCGTATAGACACCCCCAAAGTGGTAAGATGTGGGTCAGAGAAAAGAACTAACCATATGATTCGATTCAACAAAAGTCAGACAGCGCTGAATGCGATCTGCCCGTATTTCACAATGTTTCCGCTCGATTTTCCTCTGAAAATCCTGTCCCGCTATGCGGAGCCGCATGACTGGGTTCTAGATCCTTTTTGTGGACGAGGTACGACAAACTTTGCCGCTCGCTTAGTTGGACTTGAGTCAGTTGGTGTAGATTCTAGTCCAGTCGCGGCGGCTATTACTGCCTCTAAATTGGTCAAAACAACTACCCAGGAGATCATCGACGAAGCCAAGGCTATCCTCGAAACTCCGGCGAGCGTGCAACAACCCAAAGGCGAGTTTTGGAAATGGGCATATCATATCGATACTCTTAAGGCCCTCTGCCTTTTCCGGTCTGCATTTCTCCAAGAATGTTCCACACCGAAGCGGATCGCCTTACGTGGTATCGTTCTTGGTGCATTGCATGGCCCAAAACGGAAAACCTTACAGAGCTATTTTTCTAACCAGTGTCCTCGTACTTATGCACCCAAGCCCGACTATGCAACGCGTTTTTGGAAAGCTCGATCTCTCAAGCCTGCATCGGTCGATGTCCTTGATATCATTGAGCGACGAGCTAACCGGTACTTTTCACATCTTCCACCAGCTCGCGGTCAGATCCGGCTCGCCGATAGCCGAAAAATTGAAGCCGTCAAGACTACTTGTCACAAATCCAAGTTTGATTGGATAATCACGTCACCTCCCTATTACGGGATGCGTACCTATATTCCTGATCAATGGTTGAGGAACTGGTTTGTTGGCGGTTCTCCTTCAGTAGACTATAGCAATGACAATCAAGTTGTTCATTCAGGACAAACTGATTTCGTAAAAGACTTACGTATAGTTTGGAAAAATATAGCTGCCATCAGTTCGAATCAGGCAAAACTTATTATTCGCTTTGGAGGACTTAATGATCGCCTAGTCGATCCGAAGCATATCATTAAGAAGTCACTAATCAACAGTGGGTGGCGGATAACAACCATCATTAAGAAGGAAGGAGATATATATAAGGGGAAGCGACAAGCAGATACTTTCCTTGTGAAGAAATCCAAGCCTATAGATGAATATATAATATGGGCTAAAAAACACTGATAGCTGATAGTAAATGTCCGTGTATAACTTATTCTCCGACATAGTATTGACCGCTCCAATAAAGACACCTAGATAAGGAATCACTGAATGAGTAGTAAACCTGAGATTGTCTTCCGAGCGATGAAAGAGGACCCTAATGGCAATCCTCTAACGGGGAGATCGGCAAGGAAATTAGGCGTTCGCATCTGCGGGCCACGGATCGATATTCCCATTCGTGCCGGAAAGGTCTATCCCCAGACAGGCGGAATGTCCGTAACACCTGATTGTGTTATGAGGCTACCGAAGTCCAGAAGACCCCAATCCCTAGGAGGCTATGGCCGAGATCCTGTGTTTTCTTTGCAAGTATCTGATTTGTCTTCTTCTTTGGCCTTGCGTAGAGATAAACCGACTCACGTACTTATTGAGCCATCGAGATGCTGTTTGTTCGAGGAATTTGAACAAAACTTATACGGCACCAAAGAGAAATGGATGAAATATGAGTGATGCTCTCCAGCGATACCGTGCCCTAGAAGAGGATCTCATTTATATCCGTTGGCAATATGCAGGATTGGAATCTGAGGAAGAGGAACCCATCCTCGATGCTATGGAAGAGATCTGGTACGAACTGAGCGAAGAAGAACAGAACGAGTTGAACAGCGAAGGAACGAAGTCTCTCATTCGCGACGACGCAAAATCATCAGTGAGTGAGAGACGTTGGACCGATGGAAACATCTGGGATAACTCCAATTCCGGTGAACTCAAGGTGGTGGCCTAATGTATCTCACAGCTCATCGGGTTCGACAAACAAGAGTCCAGAAGCCTGAGATCGGCATCAATGCCTTCCTGCATAAACACGACGAGCGTACTCTACCCAAAAATACGAAGTTTTATAATGAAGAAATCATTGATCAGATCGCCAATAATAATACGGGAGAACTCGTCGCCGAGTCCACGGATATAGTGCCAGGTGGAAATTCCATTCTCAGCTTTATCGATATTGTTGGCAGGGAAGATCTCGACAAAGAGCGAATTCAGGATTTTCTCAATGTAGTGGAACGCGATATTGAAGTTGAAGAGATACATGCACCTATTTTCAAATCTGCTTCAGATTTCGCCGTTAGATTTGGAATCACCTATGGATTAAAAGGACAAAAAATAAAAGAGTATAAGGCCCTCACGGAACGGGCTATGATTCTGTTCGAGTCGCCAGAGCCTCCCAAGTGGCGCTCTGATGTCCCGTGGATAGAGATTCATTATAGTATCTCTGACTGCCAAGAGATATTCAGTTTATCACCAGAAACCGCTAATAAACTTAAACAGATGCACGGTGAATTTTGGATTCCCAAAAGGGTCTTATTAGACCCTGAAACAAAAATTTTCGCTAGATCCATGTATGGCGACTTGGTACAGTATATTGCACCAGCGCTAACAGGCTTAACTCTTGAAAAAATTGCAGCACAGGGCGGATTAACAATTCATGATTTGTCGAGCCGAAAAAAAATTAAATGGCCTGAATTAAAGGAAAGGCCCAACTCGGATGCACCCAGCCTCCCATGACCCAAATCGACCCCCAAGAGTACCAAAAGAGCCTCGACCGCCTGTCGGGCATCCTCGCGGGCATCGCCACCCATGCCGACGTGCAGGCGACCTTCCGCTGCCCGTACAAGAACCGCTTTGACCAATGCACCGCCCACTTCGGCTGCCGCAACCAGCGCAAGCCAAAAGAGCCGGGCGGGCTGTTCCAGTGCGGCAGTGACGACCAACTCGACTACCGCTCGGCCTGGGAGACGGATCAACGCCCAGCCACGCCCGGCCGCGGACAAATCCGCTGCGACGGCACCTCCTACCCACTGTCCACCGGCGGCACCCTCTTCGACTACGCAGATCAGCTCGGCACCCGCGTGCCCACCTCCTGCGGGCGCACTGGTCACTGCCACGAGTGCATCGTCGAGGTCACGAGCGGCGCGCAAGCCCTCAGCGCGCCCACGCCGGCCGAGGAATTTCTCGGCGGTGAGTTCCGGCTCGCCTGCCAAGCCAAAGTCGAAGACGCCGATGTCGATATCGAGTTCGCACCGCTTTTTCGCACGCCTCGAATACTGACCCAGACCGTGGATCGCCCTGCTGAGATCGACCCCGTAGTCCAGCGGCGCGGGCAAGCCATCTACTACGGCGACGAGGAAATCGACCAATATCGCGGCCACCTCTACGGACTGGCCATCGACTTGGGTACCACCACCATTGTCCTCGACTTAGTCGATCTGGAGACGGGCGAGAGCGTGCATTTGAGCGCATTTGAAAACCCACAGCGCTTTGGCGGCAGCGACATCATGCACCGCATCTCCTACGACGGGCAACACCCCGGCGAGCTGCGCCAAGCCCTAGTCAAGGCGCTCAACCACGAAATCGCAGATCTGTGCCGGCGCGGTGGCTTTGTGCGGCAGGAAATTTACGAGATCGTGGTCGCTGGCAACTCGACGATGCGCGACATCCTCTTCCGCCTCGACGTGCAGAGCATCGGCCAAAAGCCCTACAAATCGCGCATTGAACACGAATACCTAAGCGGCGAACGCACCGCGACCAGCCTCGTCGAAAAGACCCGTCGCCTCGGCCTAAAGGCCAATCCCAAAGCGCGCGCGTACTCGCTGCCGCTGATCGCTAGCCACGTCGGCGCGGATGTAGCCGCCGACTTAGTCGCCGTCGATATGGACCCTTCCACCGAGAGCGCGATGCTGGTCGATGTGGGCACCAACACCGAAGTCGTCGTCGCGCACCAAGGCCGTCTCGTCGCGGCCTCTTGCCCGGCCGGCCCGGCCTTTGAGGGCGGCGGCATCACCTATGGTATGCCCGGCTGCGACGGAGCCATTGAATCCATCCGCTGGGACGGCGCGCACTGGCAGTGGGAAACCATCGGCGACACCGCGCCGGCGGGACTGTGCGGCTCTGGGCTAATCGACCTCCTCGCCGAATTGAGTCGTCACGACTTGATGACGCCCAAAGGCGTCTTCGCCGCCAAAAAGCGCCTGTTTGAGCTAGTCCCCGAGCGCGGCATCACCTTCTCGCGCCTCGACGCTTCTAACCTCGCCCAAGCCAAAGCCGCCAATTTTTGCGGCCAGTACATCGTCTTGCGGACCTTGGGCCTGAATCCGGGTGACGTACAACAGCTCTACCTCGCCGGCGGCTTTGCCAACTACGTCGATATCCAAGCCGCCATCGACATCGGCTTTTTGGCCCCCGTGCCCACAGCGCGCATCGCCAAGGTGGGCAATGCAGCCGTCCAAGGGGCGCGCGAAGTACTCCTTTCGGCCAGCAAACGCGCCCGCATCGAAGCGCTGGCCAAGCGCATTGAGCACGTCGAACTGGAGACGACCCCCGACTTTTTTGAACTCTTCGTCGAGGGCTGCCAATTCAAACCCATGCCCGCCGCACTTTAGCCATGTCGCTGACCGCGCTCCATCCACCCGCCCGCTACTCGGGTGCCTGGCAGAAGAAACCCCTGCGCCATCTGCTCGAAACCACCGACACCTTCGTCCACATCGTCGAGTTGGTGACCTCGCGGGGCTTAATCACCGAGCGCGATGGCCGCAAGGTCCTCGCCCTCGCCCGCCGCCTCGCCGAGCACCCGCAATTCCACGCTCTGAGCATCACCGACAACCCCGGGGGCAACGCCATGATCAACCCGGACACCCTCGGCACAGACCTGATCTCGCGCGGGCAAGATGTCATCATCCACCTCTCCTGCAAGGACTGGAACCGCAACGCGCTGCAAGGCCGCGCTTGGCAACTTGCCAGTGAGGGCTTCAACAACATCCTCGCCCTGTCTGGCGACTACCCCATCAGCGGCTATCAAGGCACAGCCGGTGGAGTATTCGATCTCGACTCAGTCGGCCTGCTCGAAATGTTCGCCGCCATGAACTCTGGCCTGAAAGTGAAAAAGGGCAAGCGGACTCAGCGCATGGAGGCCACGGATTTTTATCTGGGGGCCGTAGTCAACAACCACAAGCGCTACGAGCGCGAGGTCATGCCCCAATACTTCAAGCTGGCCAAAAAAATCCACGTCGGCGCGGCTTTTGTCATCAGCCAGATCGGCTACGATGCGCGCAAGCAGGACGAGTTGCTCAAATACATGGCCTTGTGTGGTCTCGAGGTCCCAGTCATCGCCAACGTGTACGTGCTCTCGCGGCCAGCGGCGCGCTTCTTCCACAAGGGCCACATTCCCGGGGTTGAAGTCACCGACGAGCTGATGGCCGTCGTCGAAAAGCAAGCCCAAGCCAACGACAAGGGCCGGGCGTTCTTCTTGGAGCTGGCCGCCAAGCAGTGCGCCATCGCCAAGGGCCTCGGCTACCGAGGAGCTTATCTCGGCGGGCACCTGCAATACGGCGACTACGAAAAAATCCTCGCCCTCGCCGCGACCTACTCGGAAGACGACTGGCGCGATTTTGCCGTGGAACTCTGCTTCTCCTTTGCCGACGAATTCTACTTTTTTGAACCCCAAGGCGACACCGGTCTCAGCTCTACTACTATCAACCGCGCGTACCTCGCCTCCAAGGAGCAAGCTGCCCTCCGCCAAGCGCGCGGTCGCCTGCCGCTGAGCTACAAGGTAAACCGCCGCATCCACGACCAAGTCTTCGAGCCCGAGAGCGCGGGTTTTCGCACTGGTGCTCATCTCGCCCGTGCCCTAACCGAGCACCCCAAGGCCGCCAAGCTCTTTCACGCGGCCGAGCACGCGCTCAAAATCGCTGCTTTTGACTGCCGCGACTGCGGCGATTGCTCGCTGCCGGACATCGCCTACTTGTGCCCGGAATCGCAGTGCGTCAAAAACCAACGCAACGGCCCCTGCGGTGGCACGCGCCAAGGTAAGTGCGAAGTCGGCGACAAGGACTGCATTTGGGCACGTGCGTACGACCGCCTCAAAGCCTATGGCGAAGAGGAACAAATGCTCGGCGACGCAGCCGTTATCAAAGACACGGCCTTACAGGGCACCAGCGCTTGGACCAACGCCTTTTTGCAAAAAGATCACCGCAGCAAGAAGAAAGATTCGCAGTAAAACCAAATTATCGATCATCCCGCACATCTCGCGAAAACCCGTTCGATGATGCTACTCCAGCGATTAGTGCGCTGTCTGTGGATCGCCTGCTTGGGCATCGCAAATGGCTGCGACCTCTTGTCGGAACGGCCCGTAGCAGAAGTAGGGCCGCACCAAATCACCGCCTCTGCGCTGAAGAGTTTTGTCGCCGAATGGTCGGGGCGCAGACCCCCTGCACAGACCGCCGACCAAGCCCGTCGGCACTATCTGCAGACCATGATCGACGCCCGTTTGTTGCTGCTAGAAGCCCGTTCCCTCGGGATCGATACCACGCAGGCCGTGCGCTCAACCGTGCAGGACGCAATCGACAACCGAGTCAGCGCCCTCTATCGGGCCCGCGAAATCACGGATGCAATCGCAATTCCCGCAGACGAGATTCGCGCCTATTTCGACGATCAGGGGTATGGCCTAGAGCGCAAAGTCAGCGGCATACTGGTGGAGAGCCAGAGTGAGGCTGATTCGGTTTTGACCCTATTGCGCACCGGACAGCCCTTTGCAGAAGTAGCTGCTGCCTACTCCATAGATGCGCGCTCGGCCCGCCAAGGCGGCGAACTGGGTTTCATAGGGCGCGATATGGCACCGCGGATCTACATCCCACCAGAGGTTTTCCGCACCCTCCCTCTCGGCGCAATCTCGGAACCCATGTACACGGGCAAGTACTGGAACATCGTGCGCTTCACCGAAGAGCGGCCCGCTTCCTACGACAAGTATCGGGAGTCCATCAGCAGGCAGCTCTTTGCCGAGCGATCTGCCCAAGCTACAAGGGAACACCTCGAACTGCTTCATAACGCATTTGAGGTGCGGCTGCGCAAAGAGGCCCTCCAGCAGCTAGTAAGCGCCTACCAGCGGCAGGATCTCTCCCCACTGACCGCAGAATCGCTTCCCTTATATACTTTTGACGAGGGCGAGATCACCGTGGCAGCAGCGGTGAAAGTTCTGCAGGAACAAAACATCGGCTCTGGATTTGCCGACAGCGCGCAAGCTGCCTCCACGCTCAAGCGCATCGTCCTGAATCCCTTCCTCATCAAAGAAGCAGCACGGCGGGCGGATTACTACCAAAAACCCTTAATCCAGCGGCTAAAAAAAGTAAAAGAAGAAGAAGCCTTACTCGATGGTCTCAAAGAGGCTATAACCCAAGATCTAGACATATCCGAGGAGGACGTGCGCCGCTACTACGACGGCCACCCCGACATATTTAGCCACGAGCCTGCGGTATGGGTTGAGGAACTACTCCTGCCCAGTGCCGACGAAGCCAAAGAAAAGAGAGCGCTGTTAGAAGGTGGTACTTCCTTTGCCGACCTAGCGGGCGAAAGCCTGCGCTCGGACGCTATTGAGAAGGCCAATCGATTTCACTTCCACCCGCTGGAAAAGGCCGTCTATCCCAAGCTGATGGCGGCGATCGAGAATGCACCCGAAGGCGAACTCATCGGACCTGTAGCCGTCGAGGGAGGCTCTTCTCTCTTTCGCGTCCTCGACCATGAGGAGGTCTCCATCGAACCCTATGAACAGGTTTGGCGGCGGGCCGCTGCCCTACTGCGCCGCGAGCGGGAGCACTGGCATCTGCAAGCCTTGCTGGAGAAATTGCGCGAAAAGTACGCCGCCCAGATCAAGATCGACGAAACGCATCTGCGCGAAGCCGTGCCTGACAGTCTTCTGCGACGCTAACAAGCTATTTGGCAATTCAATTCCCAACGCAGCATCCGAGATTTTCAGACGGCTTCTAAATCCCTTTACTCAGCCCTACCAAAAGCGCCGCATAGACTTCAACGCTCCTTTGCCCATATCCTGACGGCATCAAGCTCGAAGTAACTTTTACCCCGGAATAGAAGATTCGCGACGTGCTAGTTGGGGTTGTGAGCACGAACACAAACTCCTATTTTTTTAAGTTTGTGACCCATCACCGCTTCGTGCAACAACGCCCATCTTAATCACCTATTTCACTCACAAACAAACACGGAATCCCAATGAACATCCCCAGTACGGACCGTCCCTTCTTCGTCATCGGCGAAAACATCCACACCACCCGCGTCGTCTTGCGCAAAGGCAAGCTCATCGGCCCAGACCCCCAAGGCGTCGAATCCGTACGCTTCCGCGACGCCGACAACAAACGCCGCTTCCTCCAAATCCCCGAAGCAGTCAAAACAACCCAAGACTACGAGGAAGGCCGCGTCAAACACCTCAAGATCGCCGTTCAACAAGCCATGCTCGGCAATGAGGATGCCCTCGACTACCTCCGCCGCCAAGTGCAGCGCCAAGAAGCGGCTGGCACCGATTTCCTCGACCTCAATGTCGATGAGATCTCGATCAAGCCCGCAGACCAACAAGAGGCCATGCGCTGGTTGGTACAGGCAGTATCGGCCATGTCGCAGACGCCCTTGGCCATCGACTCCTCCCAGATAGATACCCTCGCCGTCGGCCTCGAAGCCGGGGCCGATCACCCCCAGCGCCTACTGCTCAACTCCGCATCTTTAGAGCGGCCCGAAGCCCTAGAGCTAGCCAAACGGTACAACGCCCAAGTCATCATTACTGCGGCTGGCGAGTCCGGTATGCCGCAAAGTGCACAGGAACGAATTGATCACGCCCGGCAGATGGTAGATAAGGCCCTCGCCTTGGAGCTGCCGCTCGCCGACTTGTACATCGACCCCCTGATCTTCCCCATCTCGGTTGATGCGCAATTCGGCCACCACGCCTTTGACGCCATCCGCCAACTGCGCGATGAGCTAGGTGCCGAAATCCACATCACCGGTGGCTTCTCCAATGTCTCCTTCGGCCTGCCCTGCCGCCACTTGATCAACGACGTCTTCCTGCTGCTGGCCGTCGAAGCCGGTGCCGACAGCGCAATCATGGATCCGACTACTACCTCTCTAGCCGACATCTTTGTCACGGACCGCCAAGCCCGTCCCTACCAGCTAGCTGAGGATATGTTACTGGGCCGAGACGAGTACTGCGCCGCCTTCCTCCGCGCCTATCGCAAGGGCGAACTGGCCGCCTAGCGCGTTGGTCATTATTGGCCTTGTCCCGTAAATTAAAAACTGAGCTTAGGACGAGCTTTGTCGCCTCGTCCCGTAGATCGCCAACGGAAAGGAGGGTCAATATGCGGAACGACAAAATCTGTACCTTTGCTGCTCTGCTGTCGTTGACCCTCACCGCCTGCGGCGAAGAAATATCCCATACCGAATTGGTCGCCGACCTGAGCAAGAATCACATCGTCCACACATTGGGCGGTCAACGCCCGGCTTTCTTGGTACTCCCAGCCGATCACGACCCCGAGACACCCATTCCACTCGTGCTCAGCCTGCACGGCTTTACCAGCCACTCGGCCCAACACGACCGCTATTTCGGCCTGTCGAAGCGGGTGAACGACGATCGCTTCGCCCTCATTATAGCCAACGGCACGCGCGACCCCGATGGCAAGCGCTTCTGGAACGCCACGGACTTTTGCTGCGACCTTCACAACACCCAGGTCGATGACGTGAAATACCTTTCCGGGTTACTCAAAGAGGCCACTACACATATCGACGTAGAGCGCATCTTCGCCCTCGGGCACTCCAACGGCGGCTTCATGTCCTATCGACTCGCCTGCGAAGGCATCCCAGGTCTAGTCGCCATTGCCAGCCTCGCCGGCACTTCCTTTAGCGACCCCTCCCATTGTGCCTTCGCATCCCCAGTCTCGGTGCTGCAAATCCACGGCACAAACGACAAGGTCGTAGCCTACGACGGGAGCACGGGTGAACATGAGTACGCCGGCGCAGAAGAAGTTGCGCTGCGCTGGGCTGCACTCGCCCGCTGCGACCTCACCGACCCAGAAACCCTCCCCCCACTCGACCTCGACCAAAAACTCGACGGCCCCGAGACCGTCCGCACCCGCTACCGCACGGGCTGCCGCAACGACGTCACCATCGAGCTGTGGACCATAGAGCAAGGCGCGCACGTACCGCACTTTGCGCCGGACTTTGGCCAACGCTTGCTCGAATGGCTGTTCAACGCCTCCCGCGCCGACACCCTGTCCTAGACGGAGATAAACCTCCCGTCAAAATTTTCTATCGCCAAGATAGCCGGGCTACGCCTCCTACATTGGGTGTACAAGGTGACCATGAGCGAAGCGACATCTGCGGGAGGATAGCCCCAACCCTGTAGACACAATGGACTATTAAGCGAGACGAACCAAGGAGTTGACAGCTTGCACAGAAAGATTTAATTAACGCCCTTTCTTTGGAGGTATGATGAAAACAAATCGCAAGATGCCTAAAGGATTACCTAACCGCTTGGTATCTGGGAAAGCTGGACTTAAGCCACTACGTGTACTTCTCGGCATTGAGGCTGAAGTCCGACCGATTAGACGAAAGATTGACGCGTTCATCAAAGGTAAGCTAAAAAATCTCAGACTCCTGTCCCCCGATCTTCAGACGCCGGATCTTCGTCTACGGTTCTTCTACGAATTACCTCAGGAACGGCAAAAACTATGGATGCACTCAGTCAACGAGTCCAAGACTCAAATTCCTCTCTCCCTTTCCTTGGAAGTATGCGCAATCAAAAACTACGACGAGAGCCTATTCCAAACTGAGATGGACGAGGATGCACTTAATGATTGTGTTGATTTCTTCGAGCCCTCTGCCAAGTCCAATGATTGGCAGAGGCCAGCTCTTGCCGCTCTGCCAGCGATCCACAACGACCTAATGAAGTGGAACGAACTTCCGCTGGACCGACAAACCCATGTCGCACTCGCCGCATTCTCCGTTGCGACAATTCTAGATGACATCCGATTGCTCATTTGGGCAGCCAACGAGATTGAGGAGCTTGCTGAGGATTTTGAGTTCGCCTTATCCAGTTCATCTCCAGACCCCAGCGTGGACGCACATGAAAAGGAAGTACTTCTTCCTCAGTTTTCCAGCGAGACTGCTAGGGGGAGAGAAGATGTCGAGGAGGCGTTCCGCAAGGTGTGCGCAGCACTGGCAGACACCGCACACAAGCTCGGCGACAATCCATCAGACGACCTATTATACAACAACCTGTCGAGTCTGTTTGACGAGGTGGCGCAGCTTCGTGAGCCTGTGCTGACGGCATCCGTGGCAGTTCAAGCCGAGCGACTTGTGGGAGAAGTTATAGAAGACATCAGATTGCATACCAGCGACGTATCGTGGCTGCCTTTGTCTAAGATACATTCGGTTTGGAAGCTCACTTACCTAGCCGAGGACCAAACGGATGTTGAATCCCTTCAAGTCAATGCAGAGCGTGTCAAGCAAAATTTAGCAAGTGCTGTCAATTCTCTGCACATGGTGGCCGACCGTATCACTGAACTAAAGCAGAAAATCTCAGAAGCAGAAAACGCTATAACAAAAGACCCTTCCTTGCAATTCAGTCTCCGAGAGCAGATAGAGGAATTTCGCACTGATCTCGCCGATTCAACAGCCCAAGAAACCCAAGCGATGTACCGCGTTCTAAAAGCGGCATTGCCAGAAGGTCATAAATACGAAGATCAACGAGATTATGAGCGCGAATGGGCAGATCTCCAAGCATCCAGTATCGCGGCTGCGGAACCAACCGATGGACGAGATGATGTTCAGTCCGAGGACGTAGAGCGAGAAGCTCCCGATCAGGAACAAGCAGATCAAGGCACGAGCGAGTCACGCCTAAACACAGTAGATGAGGACACTACATCAACCCACCAGACGAATGTCCCTGAAAGGCCTACGCCCGTACTGACGGGTACTGATGAATTGACTGATAATAGTATATCCAATGGCGACACTGACAACGCTGGTACGCGACATCAGTCTGATGATACCGACGTTCTCCACCAAAAATCGGAGAGCAGCGACGCGCCACTTGACCTACGAGTACTCAACTTGTGGCGAGCTATAGGAGACGACCGACTAGGAATCGCGTACCACACAGCACGGCTGACTCCCGAAGAAGACCGAACAAGCGCGGTATTTCCGCCTGCGGACCTAATTGCCGCAACGGCCTTGGGAAATTCAGTGTACGGGCCAGAGGGGGAGATCGTCAAAGAACTTGAAAACCACTTCAACGCCATCGGCGATTTGACCCGTTACGACACGAAAGCCCAAGAGAAAGCTCAAGACGCGCTCAACCTGTTGTTATTCTCTGCTGCACTACGACCCGCTATATTCGCCCCGCAAACCGGTGCTCTACGGATTCTGAAAGAAGTGAAGCTGTTAGACAAATTTGCGTCGGTATCCGAGCTTGCGCACGGTGTCGTGGACAAAGTACATCGATTTTATAATGTGCCTCTCGATGTAATGCGGCTTCAAGAGGCACTCAACAAGACCTTTATAGAAAACCGGTTTAAAGACTACGTAGCGAGAGTCAAGGCGTGGAGAGAAGAGGCGAGAGCCCAGCGAATCATGTTTGCACCGGCACACGAAGTCTGGCGAAGGTGGCAACTCAAGGGTGAGATATTACATGATCTTGCGGAACTGTTGTCAAATGCCGAGGAAAAAAATCGAACGAGAATTCAGGAACTTCAGAAGAAGCTTAAGGAGCCACGAGAATTTCAGAACCTCGTCCGTGATACAGATCGCAACAGGATTGGTCGGCAGACTGGTCGGAACATTGAGGCACGTGCCCTAGAGCAACTCAAAAACCATCTGAAACCCATACTTGATCTCGCTCAAGAGTGGTTGTCACTGATGGAAGTAAAGCCAGATCAGAGAAAATTCGTTGAGAGGGCCGTCGATGAGTTGCGTGCTGCCGTAATCCAGCACAGGGATTCCGCACTTGCAGCAATTGAGCAAGTCCAAAGCGAATGCCCACCCTTGCCTCTCGCTTCCGCCCTTGCAATAAGTCACAAAACGATCGAATCACTGACAAGACTATTCGAGGCCAGTGAAGATACGGACACTTTCGGCTACACCGAGAACCCTGCTGCTATCTTGTCCAAAGACCTTCTGTACGTTACCGCATTGGATATCGGCAGAGAATACAAACTAATCGTTGATCGGGACTCGAACTCGGCTATTGATCATCTCAATGATTTGGACGCTCACGCCTCGACACTAATAGAGGCATTCGACGCTCGTCTGAAGCGGGACGATTTAATCGGCGCAAATCTCGTTTGTGACCACATGACTTCCATCGCCGATCAGGACGAGGCCCACTGTCGAGCCAAACTCAAGGAAGTTGTGAGTCAGCGGGGTAAAAAACTACACAACAAACAGTCTAAACTAATCGAAGAAGTAGAACGAGCTTACTACTCGGGTTGGATCGACGAGGATGTACGCAATGACCTAGCGGCGCGAATTCCGCAGGAATTCTCGACTCTGGAGTCTATCTTGTACAATGAGAAAGAGTTCGCTGATATTAGAAAACACCTCGCCCAGTATCGCACTAAGGGTGCCGAGGCCACTCGCAATGATTTGAATGAGCTCACGCAGATAACTTCGAAAGAAAAGTCGATTGTGGAAGTCGCTATTGAAGAAGGTGACTTCGTAACTGCCCGAGAACAAATTGAAAGGTTGAACAGTGGTGAACAAATAGTAGAGCAGTCGAATGAACGCGGTCAGTTTGATGAATTTCAGACGAAGAGATTGGAGATCGAGAGCATTTTGGATGCGACGGATCGTCCAACGTACGACAAGATCGTAAGAGCAGTGGCGACATGTAACTCTGTTGCAGGCCTCGATTTTAGTCCTATTGCGGAACAGGACGCAAAACAGGCAGCTCGTCTACTGGAGATTTGGTATAAAATGTCAAAACTCCAATACCATGATGTTGACGAGGATCTCCTCAGAGAGTTCTTGGAGCTATTGGGGTTTGTAGTAAAACGTGTCTCGTTCGATAGCAAAGCATCCGTCAGAGTAGAGGCGGAACCCCTTCGAGATCGGGATCTATGCCCGCTCCATATATTTGGCTCAGCGGCAAACGGACAATATAGAATCCTATTGAATTGGAAGACACCGGCCAGAGAATCGTTAATCCAGTCCATCGGGACACACGACTATACGATGGTCTTCCACTTTGGATTATTGACATCTGATCGCGAGTGGCTCCGCAACTGGGCGATACAGCATCATAAATTGTTCCTCGTAGTAGATGAGGCTCTCGTCCTGTTCCTTTCCACTGTGACCTCCGGCCGGTTACATGCGTTTTTTAGCTGTACCCTACCATTTACGTCGGCCGAACCGTTTATTACGACGTCGAGCTTGGTGCCACCTGAAATGTTCTACGGTCGTGCGAGAGAACACAACGCGATTATAGATGAATATGGAAGCTGTTTTGTCTACGGAGGTCGTCAGCTCGGCAAGACTGCCCTACTTCGCTCTGTCAAGGATACTTTCCACCGCCCGGAGAAGGGAAACGTCGCTATATATGTCGATCTCAAAGTTTGCGAGATCGGCTACGCTCGTCCAGCAGAAGATATATGGCGTGTTCTGTGGGACGAATTGCTCAAGGTCGAGATCGTGCCCGACAGTCAAACGCAACAGGGACAGACTGGACATCGTAGCTGGATCAGTACTCTCGAGAATATCATCAGAGAACGTAACGAAGGGCGGTTATTGGTGCTGTTGGACGAGGCGGACGAGTTCTTGAAACTCGATGCGAAATCGGATTTTCGCGAATCTACGCGACTAAAGGGGTTGATGGAAGAAACCGGCAGGAAATTCAAGGTCGTTTTTGCTGGATTACACAACGTCTTGAGGACTACAGAGCAGGCCAATCACCCCCTCGCCCACTTAGGAGAACCTATTTGTCTTGGTCCGCTCCTCTCGAATGGTGAATGGCAGGAAGCTCGATCTCTAATTCGTCAGCCGTTATCCTCAGTTGGATATCAGTTCGCAGGAGACAACCTAATCACTCACATACTTGCACAGACCAACTACTACCCGTCGCTCGTTCAATTATATGGTACCGAACTCCTCAGGTACTTACGGGATTCCTCAAAGGAAGTTCACTACAAAATAAGCATGGAGGACATCGACGCCTCGTTTCGCAGGGATGGACTCCGACAAAACATTAGCGATCGCTTTAGGCTGACTTTGCAGTTAGACCCGCGATACGAGGTTATTGCTTATGCAATGGCATCCGAGTTACAGGGAGAAGCCAAAAACATTGCGCAAGGGTTGGATCGATCCCAGATAGCGGAAATGGTACGAACTTGGTGGTCGGAAGGTTTTGAAATTCCTGATGTCGAGTTGTACGTACTTCTCCATGAGATGGAGGGTCTTGGTGTGTTGCGCCAAGTGAAAGATAGTGCCCGATATACCCTTCGCAATCCCAATATTCTCTTGTTGTTAGGAACGAGCGATGACATAGAGCAAGTGCTTGGCAAACAGCACGAAATGCCAAAAATCTTTGAGCCCGCCTCGTTCCATGCGAGATACAAAGGAGACGAAAAATCGCCTAGACGCGGACCATTGAGCTATGAGCAGGAGGCACAGCTAAGACGTAATGGTGGCGTGACGGTGGTGGCAGGCACAAGTGCGGTGAACATTGAGGATATTGGAAAGTTTCTTTCGGGCCGTATAGAATCCAGCCACCAAAAAAAAGAAGGCCCATTGTACCAAAAATTAGAGCGGTTTAAGGATGTGAATGCCTTCAGCCAACATCTGAGAAAATTACGTCCAGATGCGAGACAAGGTACTCATGTGTATTTGGTGCCTTTGGAGACTTCTTGGGATGTACATTGGATAGAGGAGGCAACCAACTCCCTAGATGCTATCAAGAGAGGACCTTATATTCGAGTCGTTTTTGTAGCGGACTCGGCTAAGCTGTGGCACATACTGGAGACTACTGAGGACAATAGACGTAGCGATTGGATTTATGCGGGTCCATGGAATCACATTTTTTTACGCCAATGGTGCGATGATAATAACCTGCCAATTGACCACTCTAAGGTGAAAGATTTGCTCGATATCTCGGGTGGATGGCCTTTCTTCTTGGAGAAGTTCTACCGGCTACTATCGAATAACTGGGACACGCTAATTGAGGAGATCAATAACACGATCACAGAAGAACGTGAGGAGTGGCTAAAGCTCTTGGGTATTGACTCTCCCGAAATTAAAAATCAGCTTCAGGCTCTGCTTGAATACGAGGCATTCACTTCTGAGGATGCGAAGGGGGTGGAGGAGTTGTTGTCTGAGGCGAAGGGAAACTCTTCACCTGATGGGATTTTGAATCAACGACTGGATTGGGCTAAACGTCTTGGATTACTGCAATACAGTGATAGTTGGTCTTTTAATCCACTAGTGAAGCGGCTCCTGACGAAAGATAGTGGATGATGAGACTTTGGGATTTGTCCGGTGCCGTACGCTTTCTGAAAGCGATAGGGCGATCATTGAACGATGGTGTGAGCGTAGTCGTAAGGTTCCCAGGTACGATGCCACTAGGATTCCAAGATGCGATCATAAAAGATGTGAGAGGATTGGACTTTGTAAGGTTCGAGTGTACGCGTTCTCCGTTCGAAGGGCTATGCAAGAAGTACGCACCTAGTGTATCATCGAATACAGGTGACTTGTATGAACTCTGTGAACACGAAGGTTTTCGCGGCAAGCTTATTTGGTTGGACAGCCTACACCCCAAGGTGTGGCAGCAATGGCAAGAATTTCTTACCAAGTACGCGCAGGTGAATCGGTTCATGTCATCTCTTGGGCGCACCTTATTTGTTGTGCCTCTTGAGGGAGAACCGCCCGAGGAGCCACCGAAAAACGATGTGACGATGGTAACGCATGACTGGAGCGATGTGCTTGACGAAATGGATCTCCTGTTCTGGGCCAATGACCGTCTGTTGCAAAAAGGAATGAACTATTCTCAGAAGCCTTTTTAAAACTCTTTTTCTGGGTCGGCTCGCTTGAGCAACAAGTGGAT
>JAPPEG010000228.1 GCA_028875345.1 Gemmatimonadota bacterium | reverse complement strand
TAGACGGGTACTTGATCCGCGGCTCCGACGGCTCGCGCGACACGCGCGGCAAGATAAAGTGGTCGCGCCTCAGTCCCCGCTTTCGCGAGGACAATAGCCGCGACCGCTTTCAACACATTCTCGACACCTATGATCCTAGCCCCAAGCTCCGCTTTCTCGAAATAAGCATCATCTCGGCGGACCCGCGCCGTCGAGGTGGGTACAACACCGGGCCGAACATTGCCGAGTACCAGCTTTTTTCCACCGGCTACCCAGCGCAAGTAGTGCTGACCTCCGACCTTATTGCGCTGCCTGGGGCGCGCAACTTCGGGGCCATTACTTGGGAGGCCGAGACACCCCCAGGTACGACCGTCGCAATCCGCACCCGCACCGGCGACCTGCTGGGCAAGGTCATTCGCTACTTCGACAAAACGGGCAACGAAATCACCTATGACGCTTGGAAAAACCTCTTGGCCCGACTCAAGGGGCCAGCCGACACCACCTTTGTGTCCACCAGTGGCTGGAGCCCTTGGAGCCGCGCCTACCAGCAGCCTGGCGACATCGTCACTTCTCCCGGCCTGCGCAAATTCATGCAGTTCCAAGTCGAGATGATTACCACCGACCGCGAGGCCGCAGCTTCGATTCGCTCGCTCGCGGTCGAACTGCTCAATCCCGTGGCCGAGCGCATCGCGGCCGAGCTGTGGCCGGCCTCGGTGGAAGTCTCCGGTGTGCGGGAGACCTTTGACGTCTTTGCTCAGCCCTACTTCGTCGAGTCGCCTGCGGCCTCGCGCAGTTCTGGCTTCAACGAGATTCTGATGACCATGCCGGCCTCGGAAAAGCTCGAACTCTTGGAGCTTGGCATCAGCGGCCCAGATGGCGAAAAGGTCTTTCGCCCTGGGACCGAGCGCGGCGTGTTCACAGCCGACGACCAAACGCAAGCCGCGCTGCTGGCCAACGGCGGCGACTCGATCTGGGTGCGCCTAGACGACGCGCTCAACATCCTGCCCGAGTCCGGCCGCACGTACAATCGCATTACCCTTGAAGGCGAAGAGGTGCCTGTGACCCAAGACGGCTTGCCGCTTACGGGCGCGGCGTACGGCACCCTCGACGAAGACGAACGGGGGGCCATCCGCTACTTCCGCCGCAATGGTGACCAGCTCAGCGAGATCGACCAAACCAGCTACCAAGACCTGCCCGGCGAGGAGCAAGGTCCCGTCCGCTTCTTCCGCATTCTGCGCGGCGACGGCGCTCAGTTCCCCTTTGACGCGCTAGGCGACTCGCTCGACTCGCGCGCGTACAACCGCCTCGCCACGGCCGAGCGCGGCATGGTAACCGGGCCGGGCCAACGCTTCCGCTTGCGCCTTTCAGCACCGGTCTTTCTCAACGGCACCACATTGCGCCTGTTCGTTCGCCATGTAGCAAGCGCCGACGCCGAGGAGGCATGGCAGGCCGTTGAAGCGGGCGACGCCGACGAAGGAGTCGCCAGCAATACGCTTTCAATCAATGTCCCCATCGACAGCGATCTCGTTCATGGTCTCTCAGTCGGGCCCAACCCTTTTACCCCCAACGGCGACGGGATCAACGACTTGGCGGAAATCTCGCTGGACATCTTCAAGCTCACTTCCAGCCGCCGCCTCCAAGTGCGGATTTACACGCTCAATGGGCGACGGGTTTGGCAGCGCGAGGAAATGGTGCTAAGCGGCCGCACCACCGTGCGTTGGGACGGCGTCGATGACCACGGCCGCCGTGCGCCGCCCGGGCTATATCTGTGCCAAGTCCAACTCGACGCCGACGCCGAGGGGCAACCGACGACCCAAGCGCGGATTATCGCCGTGGCTTACTAGTTATTGCTGGAACGCTCGATATTCTTAATTGAAGGAGGGATTGCAGTGAACCGGAGATGGATATTCTGGACGGCAATAGCCATTCTGTGGCTCGGCAGCGTTGCTGCCGAAGCCCAAGAATATGGCGCTCGCCTCGGCACGGTCAAAAGGGGTGGGGTGGTTTCCTTTGAACCACAGGGGTCTGGCGTCCTGTTCGGCGCCCTCGACCCGGCTAAGCGCAGGTGGTACGTGCCGCAGGAGCTTTTTAACGAATACCAGTGGCGGCAGTGGGAATACTCCAACTACGCCCGCGATCACTATCAGCGCTACGTCAGCGCCATCCGCGAAGGCGATTACTACTACGACCTCTACGGCAACCTCGTCACCCGAGGCTGGCTGGTTTTCAACAACTCGCAGACCCAACCCCGGCAGTTCGGCTCTTCGGTGCTGAAGTCCAGCAATTTCGGGCGCTGGTTTAGCGGCGTGGTCATCTCGGCCGACTCCAAGGGCCAGCACCACTACGCCCTGACGGCCGGCACCAAAATTCGCTCGACCCTGACGCCGATGACCTTCTCCAAGCCGCGCTGGGACGGCATTCAATTCGACTACGCAGCCGATAAATACCAAGGCACCCTGATCTACTCCCGTATCAGCCGCCCCGGCGGCGCGTCAACCAACGATCAAGAGAGCTTGGTCACCAACGCCACATCCATGTTCGGCAGCCGCACCACCGCGCAGGTAGGCGATTTCGCCACCGTGGGGCTGACCATGGTCAACGCCCACCAGTCCAATACCCTCATCGACGGCTTTACCGGCAACCCCTTCACCGGCGAGCTATCGGTCGATCAGAACCAGACCGTTTCGATCGTCGAGATCGTCTTGCGCGACGACAGCCCCGAGGACGGCGTCGGCGGTGCGGCCTTCTTCAGCGCCGGTTCGGACATCATCATCACCTATCTCGACGGCACGC
>JAPPEG010000008.1 GCA_028875345.1 Gemmatimonadota bacterium | reverse complement strand
TCGTTACGTGAACTTGCTGACCTTGTTGCAGCGGCGGGAGCGCCCGCTGGTCGTCGTCCTCCTTCTCTTTACTCTTTGCAGTGTTTGGAGGCCGTATGGCGACCACCGTCCAACCCGCCTCTAAGACGACAGACCCTTTGGCGACAAAGTCGGAACCGCCGATGTCGAGCAAGACGGTCGTCTCCTCGACCTGTTGGTCGGGCAGGAAGATGCCGACAAAACGCGCCACTACTAGGTCGTACACCTTCTGTAGGTCCGGTGCGAGATTGGGGGCGGGCTGTTGTCCAGTGGGAATAATCGCATGGTGATCGGTCAGTTTGGTGCGATCGACATACGCTCTGCTGAGCCGATGTCCGCCGCGCAGGCGCTCCAGCGCGACTGATGCCTGCGGGTGCGCTAGCTTTTCGAGGATGCCGGGCAACTTGGGCACCATGTCCTCGGAGATGTGGCGGCTCTCGGTGCGCGGGTACGTGATGAGCTTGTGGGTTTCGTACAGGGCTTGGGCGCGTTCGAGGGTTTGCGCCGCGGTAAAGCCAAAGTAGCGGTTGGCGTCGCGCTGGAGATTGTTGAGGTCGTAGAGAGGGGGAGGCCGGTTTCTTTTGACTTTCTTCTCAATTTTGCGGACGGTGCCGACCTTGTTGGGGCTGAGCTGGCGATGCAGGCGCTCGGCTTCCTCCTTCTTGTCGATGCGCGTCTGGCCGTCCTTGCAGTACTTGGCGGCAAAGCCCTCTTCTAGCTGCGCTACTAACTCGTAAAAGTACGCCTTTACAAAGCTGGCAATTGCCGCATCGCGCTTGACTACCATGGACAGGGTCGGCGTCTGCACGCGGCCAATGGTGCAGAGCGCCTTGTTGTGAACGGTGTAGGCGCGGGTCAGGTTCATGCCCATCAGCCAATCGGCTTGGCCGCGCGCCCGTGCGGCCGCAGCGAGGTGATCGAAGGCCGCCCCTTCCTGCAGGGCGCGGAAACCGCCGCGAATTGCCTCGTCGGTCAGGCTTGAAATCCACAGCCTGCTAATCGGCTTTTTGCAGCGGGCGTGCTCGTAGATCAGGCGAAAGATGTGTTCGCCCTCGCGCCCGGCGTCCGTGGCGCAGATGACGCGCTCTGTCTGCGGGCTGTTGAGCAGTTTTTTGACGATTTGGTACTGGTCGGAGGTCGAGCGGGTCGTCTTGAGCTTCCACTGCTCGGGGATCATCGGTAGCTGGGCAAAGGACCAGCGGCTGTTCCAAGGCGGACCGTAATCATCTGGTTCGGCAAATTGCACGAGGTGCCCTAGTGCCCAGGTGACGATATAGCCGTTGCCTTCGGCGTAGCCTTGGCCGCGCTTGTTGGCTCCTAAGACCCGGGCAATGTCGCGCGCCACACTGGGCTTTTCGGTGAGGACGACGGTGGCCATGAATTTATGCTACTAATCGACTAGCTCCGGCGCAATGATTGACAGGCCGTTTATAGACGTGTACACTATCATGTACACAAGGAGTTTTCTATGCGCTTTGTCTCAGTCCGCGAATTGCGTGGGAAGTCGGCTGCTATCTGGAAGGAACTCGCGCAGGAGCAAGAGATGGTAATCACTTCCAATGGCAAGCCAATCGCCTTGCTTGCGGCGACGTCGGAAGAATTGTTGGAAGAATCGCTCGACACCCTGCGCAGCGCCCGCGCCCTAGCTGCTGTCAACGCCGTGCAGCGAACGTCCATAAAGGCGGGTACGGACCAACTGTCTGCCGCTGCTATCGAGGCCGCGGTCAAGGCCGTGCGCAAAGGGCTGTTGCTCTTGATGGGATCAGAACCAGAAGAGTTTGAGCGCGAGGCTCGGTTCCTGCTCGCCTTGAAGCTCTTTGAACTTCGCCGAATATCCGCTGGCAAGGCGGCTGAAATGAGCGAGATGGAAAAGCCTGAATTTCTGCTGAAAGCGAGCCAACTGAACGTTGCAGTAGTCGATCTAGACCAAGATCAACTAGAAGCCGAATTCAAGAATGCGTGAACGGCCCTTGGTCGCGGACAGCGGTCCGTTGATCGCCCTCGCCGGTACATCTCATCTCCACCTGAGCGATGCGGTTATTCAATACGCCTGTCGGCAGGTGAAAGAAGCTGATCCAATTTCTTGAACAAGTCCCCGAAAATCGCATCGCGCCGCACCGTCCGTGCCACCCGCATAAAGTGCCGCGACGGATCGTGGCTCCAGGTTTTTTGATCGGTCAATACCGGACTGTGTACCACGTCAGTCGACACCCACGATGCGTCGAGCAGCCAGGCGACCGCCGACATGTCCCAGATCACTTTGGAAGCGGCGAAGTGATTTTGGGCATAGGCGGCGAATATTTCGACCAGATAGTCGCCAATTGCCCCCCGTCCTTTGACGAAGTGCTCCAGTTCCGCCAGCGTCGTCTGCAGATGCGAGGCCACGGGGTGGCATGGGATCTGGACGAAGGGTACGCCGCAGTCGAAGACTATTTGCGCTGCTACGAGATCGCCTTGGAAGTTGAATTCGTCAGCCGTCGGCCAGTAGAGCGCGTGGCCGCCGAGCCAGACCACGACGATTCGCTCGATGATGGAGGGATCTTTCAGGATAGCTGAAGCTATGTTGGTAAGTGCGCCGATGGCTACCACGTAGAGCAGGTCATCGGCGTTGGCCTTGGCGATCAAGTCATCGACCGCCGCGCTTTCCTGCGGTGCGTCGTCCCGCAGCACATCCGTCGCTCCCCGGAACACCAAGCCCTCTGGCGCAATATCCAATCGCTCCAATAGCCGCAGGATTTCCGCGTAGCTTTTCTCCA
>JAPPEG010000354.1 GCA_028875345.1 Gemmatimonadota bacterium | reverse complement strand
GGGAGAAAACTTGTGTCCAGTAGAGCCGGGCGAAAAAGCCGTGTTCGGCGCGGGCGGCTACCACGGCCGGTGTTTGGCTGGCGTCTAGGTGCATTCCGCCGAGTACGCCAGCCACGACGAGGAGGACGGGGCCTGCGGCCACACCCCAATGGGCGCGGAGGCCGGGGTGCTCGGGGAGTTGGGAGGCGTCGCCGGTCATGGGGCGGTGTCCTGGTGCGAGGACTTGCCCCATTCGCCGGGCGCGGCGTTCGGCTTTGAGCATGGGGCCAAAATCGCGGCCGGCGACGGTGGAGCACAGCACGAAGGCGAGGGTTAGCAGGCAGTAGAAGCGGGCCGGCAGGGCGCGGAAGAACAGTTCGTAGCCGGAAACCCCTGCGCCGACTTGCTTCATCGCGCTGTCGAACAGACCGACTTCAAAGCCGATCCAAGTGCTGACAACGGCGATGCCGGCTACTGGGGCGGCGGTAGAATCGACGAGAAAGGCCAGCTTTTCGCGCGAGATGCGGAAGCGGTCGGCGATGGGGCGCATGGTGGTGCCGACGACGAGCGTGTTGGCGTAATCATCGAAGAAGACAGCTAGCCCCAACAGTGCGGTGGCCAGCCGGGCCGAGCGCACACCCGCGGCTCGGGCGACTAACAGGTCGGCGATGCCTCGGGTGCCGCCGGCCAGCGAGATGACGCGGACCATGCCGATGAGTGAGGCCGTGAAACCGAGGATGAAGAGTTGGAAGGAGTCGCGCAGCGGGGTCCAGACAAAGTCTATGAGGGCGCGCTCTAAGCCGCGGAATGGGATCGCGTAGAGTGGAACATCTGCTGGCAGGGAGATGAACGCACCGCCGACGATTGCCAACCCTAGTCCCAAGATCAGGCGACCGGTGGCGACGGCGACGAGGATGGCCGCGGCGGGCGGAAAGAGGCTCAGTCCACTTGTTGTGCTTTGATCGGGCAGGAGCAGCGCACCGAGCAGGGCTGCTCCCAGCGCTAGCAGCAGGCGGAGAAAGGGAAAGGCGGAGCGCACCTCAGTCGTCTTGCGGCGGCGATTCGACCTCGCTGGTAGGGACGGTGGACATTTCCAGCTTAAAGGCCAACAAGTACATCATAAAACAGCCGATGATCCACCAGGCAATCTGCCAGACCCACAGCGAGGGAATCCCCAAGGGCCAATGGGCGGGATCGGTCTGATTGCCTAAGACGGCAAAGGGGCCGATGGCACAGAGGAACCAGACTACTGTCAGAATCCAGACCGGCGTTTTCCATTTCTTTTTGGCCTCGGGTAGAGCCGTGTGTTCTTTGAGGAAGTGGTGGTAGCGATCGCGGTGGGACAGATGGCTAGCTTCTTTGGGCTGGGTGAACAGACTGACGACAACCACAATGCCCATGTTAAAGAGGATGCCCCAACCGGCGCTGTGCAGTGTGAGCGGATAGCGGCCAATGCCGATGAGGCCACCCAATTCGGTTATATAAGTGAAGGTAACGGCGATGAGTCCGGCGATGAGTCCGGCGACGATGGCCTTAGGGGTGAAGAAGCGGATGTAGCAGATGCCCAACAGCGCTGGCCACATCTGGAAGCCATAAGAAACGGCCAGTCCCCCTAGCAAGACGAGCAGGTCGCCGGAAGCTAGTCCGACTAGCAGGGCTAGGCTGACGACGACCGCCACCGTCAAGCGACCGACAAAGACTTGGGCCGAATGCGATGCTTCTTTGTTGAAGAAATGGCGGTAGAGGTCGCGGGTGATAATGCCGCTGGCCGTGGACATATAGGCGGCTCCGGTCGATTGCATCGCGGCTAGCGCGCAAACGGCCAAAAGCCCCAAGAGGAAGGGAAAGCTGCTGGCTAAGGTGTCGATCAGGTAGGGAACCAAGTGGTCGGATGCGGGCAGGCCGAGAGATTTAGTCCCTGGGACCAGTTCCATGTCGAGCAGCCGGACGCCTAAGCCTTGGAAGGCGGTGAAGAAGAATAAGATGCCGCCGATGACCAGCGAAGAGGCGAAAACCTGTTGCCAGGGAAAAGGCCGAGGGTCGCGGTTGGCAAAAGCCCACATCGAAAAGGCCGGAGCCGACTGGATGCCCATCAAGGCGAACATGTAGGTTAGGATCATCAGACCGGTCCAAGGACCGCCTTGGGCGTCGAAAAACAGGGTGCCGGCCCGTTCAAGGAAGGAATCCGACTCCGGTCGGGTCGGAATGGCGACCATATCGGGTTTTTGCTGGGCGAGAGCGGCCAACCCCCCCTTGAAGGCCGTCCAGCCGCCGACCAAGTCGAGGGCAATAAAGCCGAGGACGACGATGCCAAACGCCAAGAGGATGCACTGGGCGCAGTCCACGTAGGCGACCGAGCGCAACCCGCCGGATGCTACGTAGATAAAGACGATGACCGAGAGCACGATTGCCCCACCTTCGACCGAGTGGATGAAGGTGCCCTCCAGCAGCGTGCCGGTCGTCAGGCGGTTGAACAGCAGGCCCGATGCCTTGAGTTGGACGCCGAGATAGGGGACGCTGAAGACGAGCGCGACGATGACGGTGAGGAAGCGCATCGCATCTGTGCGGTAGTAATCGCTGAACATCTCGCCCGGCGTGATATAGCCAAAGCGCTGGCCCAAAAGCCACTGGCGCTTGAGGAACAACACCCCGGTGAAGGGGATGGTAATGGCGTAGAAGGAGGCAAAGGCGTAGGGCAGGCCGACGTTGTAGATGGTGCCGGGGTGGCCGACAAAGGTCCAGCCGCTAAAGGAGGTGGCAGTGGCGGCCAGCACGAAGACCCACAGGCCGATGCCGCGACCGGCGATAAAGTAATCCGATGCCGTCTTAGCCCGGCGAGCTCCTTTGACACCCCAGAAGATGCAGTACGACCAGTAGCCGACGGTAAAGAGCAGTAGCCAGACCAGCTTTTCCATGAGTTAGTCGGAAAGTTCCAGTCCCAAGTTGAAGATCATGTTGGTGATCTTCCACGAGCCGGAGCGGCGGCTCAACGTCCAGAACACGTAGCGTTCCTGGTGGTGTTTGGCTGGTCCTTTGACGTGCTCGACGGCTACTTTTTCGCGCGTGACGGCCAATGCTTCGTCTCCGCTAGGGCCAATGGCCGTGTGGAGCACTTTGCGGTCGAGGTCGTACTGCACATAGGGCAGCCGCTTGTCGAGCCACTTTTCCAGTTCCTCGCTGCCGCTAAAGGCGATTTTATAGGAAGCTGGCTTGAAAGTGCCCAGGGCCTCGCAGCCCGTGAAGTCTGCGTCGAAGAAGCCTAGGATGCCGCTGCCGGCTTCCCACGCTTGGCTTTCGCGCTGCAACAACTCGGCGATCTCGCCGTTGGCGGGTGTGCCTGCCGCAGGTAAGAGCGTGTCGCCCAAATCCGCGACCATGCCCGTAGCCAGCCAGTCGTCCTCTTCCTTGAAGAAGGTCCAGAAGCGATGGACGACAACCGGCGTGGCCTCGCTGGTCTGGCGATCGACAACGCGCCCGGAGTCCACGCTAGTGGCAATGGCGTGCGTTGCGCGCACCGCGATAAAGGGAACCGTGCGCGTGACCTCATAGCGTTGGACACTGAGATCCTCCGCTAGCTGGCTGGCGAACGCATCGCGGTTTTCGTGCAGGACTGTCCAAGCGCGAGGGTCGCCGTTGGCGTGGCCCTCATAGGCGACGAAGCGCGGGTGGTACGCCTTGAGGGCTAGCTCGGTATCGGCGCGGCGATACCCGGAGATGTCGTTGGCGAGGGCTTGGCGGATAAGGAGTGTCTCGGGCGTCTCGCCAGCGCGGCTGGGTGCGGCAAATGGCGGCAGGGCCAAGAGGATGAACAACAGGCAGATTGAATTTTGCATGGCGCGAAAAGGGGGTTAGAGTCAACTCGGTCCGAGCTGACCTAAGGCCCACTCGGCGTAGTAGGAAACGGTGGCGTCGCTGTCGTGGCGCAATTTTTCGAGCTGGGCGCGGCTTTGGTCGCCGCCGATGTGGCCGAGGGCAATAGCGGCATTAGCGCGCACATCGGCGACTTCGTCCGCGGTGGCCGCCAACAGGGCACTGAGGGCGGATTGCACGCGCGCTTGACCCAAGACTTGCGCTGCGCCTGCGCGGGAGAGCGGATCCTCATCGCTGAGGGCGGCTATGAGTTGCGCTTCGACTGCGCCGGATTGTTGTTGGACGTTGGTGAGAAACTTGACGGCATTGGCGCGGAGGATGGAGTCGGTGTTGCGCAGGGCCTCGAAGAGAAACTCGATGCCTTGGCTGCGCCCCATGGTGGCCAAGGCGGCGGCCGTGCTGAAGCGCACCTGATTGCTGGGATCTTCCAGCAGGTCGGCTAGGGCGGCGGCTGTGGTCTCGTCGCCTATGTAGCCGAGGGCTTGCGCAGCGCGCTGGCGGTGGCTTGGCTCTTCGGCCTCTAGCTGGGCGACGAGCTGGTCTTTGACCTTGGTTATTACTGAGCGCAGCGCGGCTTGGTGAGGACCAGCGCGACTGCTCAGTTCCACGAGCAGTGGGACGCCGAAGTAGCCGGATTCCTCTAACCCTTGCAGGGCGGTTTGGGCTAGCTCCGGGTCACTGCTGGCTAGGGCCGCTTCGATTTCACTGGTGCCGAGCTCGTCGTCCATCTTGAGCAGGGCAATGGCCGCGTGGATGCGAATGATGGGGTCCTCGTCTTCGAGCTGGACTTTGGCCGCATCCACGCCCGCTTGGACGTAGCCGACTTGGCCCATAGCCCACAGGCAGGCGATGCGCTCGCGGTCTGTGTAAGCGATAGTGATCCGGTCCTTGAGCGCGGCCGTGGCTCCGCGCGGCTTGATGCGACCCAGCGCTTGAGCGCAGCCGATGCGGAGCTTTTCCTGTTCGTCGCGGAACTCGCGGTAGTTCTCGCCGAGGTACAAGTCGGGATTGAGGCGGGCGATAAGTTGGCGGGCGGCTGGCCGGCCAATGGCGGCCAATTCGTCGATGGATTGCTGATAGGCGGGCGAATCCACCGGGTTGGCGGCCATCTGTTCTAGGAGTTCGACGACCTGCTCTTCGGTGGTGCTACAGGCGCTGAGGCCCAGTAGAAGCAGACAGGTTAGGCGCTTGGCGATCATAGTCTATGGCGGGTTAGGGGTGGCCAAATGCGGATAAGGTAAGCCGTGAGACTCTATAAATCAATTCTTGGGTGCTGCATCTGCATCGTTCCCTTGTCGCTCTTCTGCCACGACGAATACCTGAGGCGTCGTCCAAGTCACCGTATGGTTGGCTAAGTTCTGCTCAAAGAACCTACGCACCTGCCGCAATTCACCTTCGTCGAGATGCTGAGTCAGATGATGGGCGTACGTGTGCCTCTTCTCGCCGCCGGGATTGAACCAATGTGCGAGATGGCGCGGCTCAATATGGCGTTGCGACTGGACCTCTTCCACTCGCACTTGCACCGCGCCGAAGCCCGCGGTCACGAACATTTGTTCGAGATTCGCAACATCCCAGTTGACGCGCGGGTTGTCGGGCCCGGCGTAGATGGCCTCTTCGGCGGCGACGAGGCGCTCTCTTAGGTCGCCGAGTTGCTGTAAGTCGAGTAACTGGTACAGACGCTGCGACCGACGCAAGAGGGTCTCGACCAAGCTGACGCGGCCCTGTGGGGCGAGGTAGCGATAGAGGGCTGCGATGACTTCTTCCTTGTGCGCTAGCGCGCCGAGGGCGTTGCGCCC
Source organism: Gemmatimonadota bacterium (assembly GCA_028875345.1). Lineage (GTDB taxonomy): Bacteria > Latescibacterota > UBA2968 > UBA8231 > UBA8231. Next base: position 21,225 of record JAPPEG010000354.1, on the reverse strand, counting down.
TACGATGGCGTCAAAGTGGATGTCGGGATTGTGGTCGGCGAGTTGGTCGGCGAGGGTGGCGAGCGGGCCTTGCAGCACTTGGGGACGCTCAAGCTTGGCTAGATGGGCGGCAGTTTCGTGCAGGGCTACGGCTGCAATCTTGTCGCTGGTGTGTGCCCAAACGCCGCCTTCGGGCACGCGCCGCAGGGCTTCCCACGTGAGCAGGCCCGTTCCGGCCTCCAAGTCGAGGACGAGGTGGTGACGCGCGAGCGCAAGCGGGGCGAAAAGGCGTTGGCGCGTGCGCTCTAGCTGGGGACCAAAGTCGCCGCTGACGCGCTTGAGCCACTGGTCGCGCGCTTGGTCAGGCGGGGACAGCGACAGTATCTCGGTCGGTGCAGATTCTGCTTCGCGCATGGCGGCGAGTTGTAGCTCGCGGCGTTGGCGGACGCGGTCGTCGAGGTCTTTTTCTCGGCCTTGGTCCGAGGGCTGGTAGAAGACGCGGCCCTGCAAATCAGCGGGCAGATACTGCTGGGCAACCCAGTGTTCGCGGTAGGCGTGGGGGTAGAGATAGCCCGCACCGTGGCCAAAGCCCTCGCTGTCGCGGCTGGCGTCCTTGAGGTGATTGGGCACCTCGCCTTCGCGCTCTTTTTCCACAACTGCTAGCGCGTCGAAGAAGGCCATAGTCGAGTTGCTCTTGGGCGCGATGGCCAAGTACAAGGCGGCATGGGCCAGCGGAAAGCGCCCCTCGGGCAGGCCGATGCGGTCGAAGGATTCAGCCGCGGCGATGACAACCTGGAGGGCACGCTCGTCGGCGAGGCCGATGTCCTCGCTGGCAAAGATGAGCATGCGGCGGAAGAGAAAGCGCGGGTCCTCGCCGGCGTACACCATTCGCGCCAGCCAGTAGAGAGTAGCGTCTGGGTCTGAGCCGCGCATGGATTTGATAAAGGCGCTGATGGCGTCAAAGTGGTAGTCGCCCTCCTTGTCGTAGAGCAAGGCACGCCGCTGGATGGACTCCTCGGCCACCGATAGGTCGATGTCGATCCGTCCTTGGGTGTCTGGATCGGTGGTTTCGACCGCTAGCTCCAAGGCGTTGAGCAGGGCGCGAGCGTCGCCGTTGGCCACGTCGATTAGGTGCGCGAGGGCGTCGGGGTGCAGGGCGACGCGGAGATGGCCATAGCCGCGCGAGTCGGTGAGTGCCTGTTGGGCGACGTGCGCGAGGGCTTCGGAACTGAGGCCCTGTAGTTGAAAAACCCGGCTGCGCGAGAGCAGGGGGCGGTTGACCGAGAAATAGGGATTTTCGGTGGTCGCGCCGATGAGGATGATGGTGCCGTTTTCAACCCAGGGCAGGAGCGCGTCTTGCTGGGCCTTGTTGAAGCGGTGGACCTCATCGATAAAGAGGATGGTTTTGCGGTTGTGCAGCTTGCGCAACTGGCCGGCCTCATCGACTGCTTGGCGAATGTCGGCGACCCCGGCCAAGACAGCGTTAATGGAAATAAAATGGGAGCTGGTGGTGTGGGCGATGACCGCGGCGAGCGTGGTTTTGCCCGTGCCGGGCGGGCCGTAGAAAATCAGCGAGGAGAGTTGGTCGGCCTCAATGGCGCGCCGCAGCAGGCGACCCGGCCCGAGAATGTGGTCTTGGCCAACGTATTCGTCTAAGGTGCGCGGTCGCAGGCGAGCGGCTAGGGGTTGGTCTGCTGCTTGGCGGTCCCGCAGTCCGGCGTCGAAGAGATCCATGCTTTCACCTCCGGGGAAAGAGGGAGCGGACTAAGAACATAACGACTTAGTTGAACCGCGCGAACCCCTATGCGCGTAGCGGCTAGGCCGTCTCTTCTTTATGTTTTCTGAGGACGCAGTTTTATGCTGGAGAGACCGTGTGAAAATTACTCATTTAGAATTACACTCGGTGGCGGCGTCGCACCGAGGCAATTGGATCTTCGTGCAAATTCACACCGACGCTGGGTTGAGTGGGCTGGGCGAAGCGAGCCAGAGCGGCAACGACGGCTTGGTCGCGGCTGCGCTGGAGCAATTGGGCCCGCGATTGGTGGGTGCGGACCCGACTCAGGTAGAGGTGTTGTGGGAGCGGATGGCGCGGGGATCGGCGATTTTCTCGGGTGACACTGGCCGCGTCGGGGCTACGGCGCGGAGTGCGGTTGACCAAGCGCTGTGGGATTTGGCTGGCAAGGCACTCGGAGTGCCAGTTTGGCGTCTGCTGGGTGGCAAGCGGCGAGACTCCGTGCGATTGTACGCCAATCTCAATCGCGGCACCCGCGACCGCAGTCCACAGGGGTTTGCCGATGCGGCGCGCCGGGCGGTCGATGCCGGCTTTGATGCTGTCAAGAGCACGCCCTTTGACGAGGTGCATTGGCGGCGGATGGACCGCGGTGGAGTCGAGCGCGACGCGGACCAAGGGATCGCGCGGCTGGTGGCGACGCGGGAGGCTATTGGCGACGAAATCGAACTGTTAGTGGATTGCCATCAGCGCTTTGACTTGGCCTTGGCTTTTAAGGTGGCCGAAAAGGCGCGTCCGCTCAATCTTTACTGGTTTGAGGAGCCCGTGCCGCGCGACCAAGTCGATGAGTTGCGCCAGTTGCGGCTGCACTCGGGTCAGACCATTGCCGGTGGTGAGGCGCTCGTCGGCCGCGAGGGCTTTTGGCCTTACATCGCTCAAGGAGCAGTGGATGTGCTGATGCCGGATGTCAAACACGCTGGCGGCATTACCGAATGCCGCCGCATTGCCGCGCTGGCCGAGGTAGCGCAGATGCCGATTGCGCCCCACAGCCCGGCTGGTCCGGTATCGACGATGGCCGGGGTACATTTGGCGGCGACGGTTGCCAATTTTACGGTACTTGAATACGCGTTTGGCGAGGTGGATTGGCGCGGCGAGCTGGTACGCCCGGCAGAAACCATAATAGACGGTCACATCCGGGTGCCGGACGCGCCCGGTTTGGGGATTGAACTCGACGAAGCGGTGCTTATGGCGCACCAGGTGCAATAAATGTTCTGTCAGCTAGATGAAGCGATCGCGGATTTTCGCGCGGGGAAGTTCCTAGTCTTAGTGGACGCGCAGGAGCGCGAAGACGAGGGCGACCTAATCTTAGCGGCTGAGCGCGTTTCTACCGTCAAGATAAATCGGATGTTGCAAGAGGCGCGCGGTCTGCTGCATTTGGCCACGACCGAGGCTCATCTGGCGCGGCTGGGCGTGGGGTTGATCGAGCCGCACAATGCCGATTGGACGACTCCGCGCTTCGGCCTGCCCTTTGACGCGCGCGAGGGGATTGAAACCGGCGTCTCGGCTGCCGATCGCGCCACGTCCATTCAGTGCGCCCTTGATCCAGACACCGGCCCGACGGACCTTGTCATTCCCGGGCACGTATTTCCATTGGCAGCTCGCCCAGAGGGTTTGCTCAGCCGCCAAGGACACACCGAAGGCGCAGTAGAGCTAGCTCGCCAAGCCGGTCTTTTTCCGGCGGCTGTCATGTCCGAGGTGATGACCGCGGATGGCACCATGGCCAAAGGTCAGCAACTCGTGGATTTTGCCACTAGCTTCGGCTGTCGCTTAATCGACGTGGAGCAACTCCACCAAGCCGTGCTGGGTGGGTGATGTAGGGCACTGGCGCTAGGGGCTAGGCGTTGTACTTGCAACGAACCCATCCATCCCAATGTCCCCTTATCTCTCCTTCGAGGCCCCCATGTACAAATTCATCCTGCTTCTCACCTTAGTCCTCTGCGGGCAGCTCAACGCCGCCGATCACCCGGTGAAGGCCAATTTTTTGGCCGATGTAGATGCCGTAGCGCCTGGCCAGCCCTTTCGGCTGGGGGTCGAACTGACGATGGAGGAGAAATGGCACACCTACTGGATTTTTAGCGGCGACGCTGGCTTGCCGATCGAAGTCGAATGGCAGCTACCTGCCGGTGTTGTGGCAGGGCCGCTGCAATGGCCCTTACCCAACAAATTTGAGGAACAGGGGGAACTGGTGGTCTATGGGTATGCTGACGAAGTGCTGCTCATGGCCGAGGCTACTGCGCCGCAGGCGTTGGCAGAGGGGGATACACTGCATCTTGCAGCCGAGGTCTCTTGGCTAGTGTGCCGCGAGCTGTGCATCCCCGGCGAGGCGTCGTTGGCGTTGGTGCTGCCGGTCACTGCCGTCGGCAAGCCGAGTGCCCAGCAGGCGCAATTTGACCGCTATGCAGCGCAGGTGCCGGGCGCGTTGGACGAGCGCGTTGCAGTAGAACTTGCCGTGCGGGGCGAGGGGGCTATGGAGGTTGACGTGCGCCTTGCCTTCGAGGGAAAGGCTTTCGAGCAGGGCGAACAGGTGCCCGACTTTTACCCGCTAGCAGCCGACGATTTTGCGCTTTCTACCCGGCGTCTAGCTGCCGATCACCTCGTGCTGTCTGTCGAACCCTACGGCGACGCCGCAGTCGATACGTTGCGCGGAGTGCTTGTCTATGGATTAGATGGCGAGGTGCAAGCCGGGACGCTGGCGTTGGATTTGCGCGCTGCGCCGCGCCAGGGAGAGGGGATCTTGGCGCGGGATTACCGCGCGGCTAGCGGAGAGGTCGCCCGGTCGCTGTGGGTCTATATCGCCTTTGCGGCGTTAGGTGGGTTGATTCTCAATTTGATGCCTTGCGTGTTACCCGTCATCTCGCTCAAGGTGCTCGGCTTTGTCAATCAAGCTGGCGAGGAGACCAAGCGGGTGCAGCAACTAGGATGGGCGTTTTGCGCTGGTATTGTGGCTACTTTTTTGGTACTGGCGCTAGCGGTGCTCTTGGTCAAAAGCAGTGGTGAGCAGATCGGTTGGGGCTTTCAGTTTCAGTACCCGGGTTTTGTGGTGGCGATGAGTGCTTTGGTTTTTGCATTGGCCTTAAGTCTGTTCGGCGTCTATGAAATCCTGCTTCCGGGGACCAGCAATTTGGGGGGGCTAGAAGGACGCGAGGGGTTGATGGGATCTTTTCTCAACGGCGTGCTGGCGACGATTCTAGCCACGCCTTGCACCGCGCCCTTTTTGGGGACCGCGCTGGGGTTTGCCTTTGCCCAGCCGGCCGGCGGCGTCATCGCAGTTTTTTTGGCGATTGGCGTGGGGATGGCGCTGCCGTATGTGGTGCTGGCGATCAAGCCGGCGTGGATCGGGCGCTTGCCCAAGCCCGGCCCTTGGATGGTGCGGTTCAAGCAGCTAATGGGCTTTTTGCTGATGGCCACGGTGCTGTGGTTACTGTGGGTCTTAGGCAATCAGGTCGGCGTCGAAGGCGTGGTGTGGACGGGGGCCTTTTTGCTGGGGCTGGGTCTGGCCTGCTGGGTCTGGGGTCAATGGGGTAGTTTCTTGCATCCCAACCCCGCAAAACTGCTGGCCCGAACGGTGGCGCTGATGCTGGTTTTGGGCAGCTATGTGATTTTTGTCCATCCGCTGTTGGCCGCCGAGCAGACCTTGGCCGAGCAGACCACCGCGTCTGAATTGGACTGGCAGCCGTTTAGTGCCGCGCACGTTGAAGAGTTGGTCGCGGACGGGCAGATGGTCTTTATCGACTTTACAGCCGAGTGGTGCTGGACGTGCAAGGTCAACGAGCGGGCAGTGCTGGCGCAGCAAGTGGTACGCGAGCGATTCTCCGCGCTCGATGTGGCCCTAGTCAAAGCCGATTGGACCAACCGCAATCCCGAGATCACGCAGCTATTGCGCGCCTTTGGGCGCTCAGGGGTGCCTCTGTACGTGATTTTTCCCGCTGGTCTTATCGACCAGCCGCTGGTGTTGCCCGAGGTTATTACTGCAGAAATGGTCATCGAAAAACTAGACGCGGCCGTCGCACTCGCCAACGGTGACTGAGGTCGCCGTGTTCTCGGTTGTCATTCCCGTGTACAATCGCCGCGCATTAGTTGGCCGGGCGATCCGTTCGGTACTGGCGCAGCAGGGGGCGGACTTTGAGGTGATCGTAGTGGACGACGCCTCCGACGACGGCACGCCCGAGCGAGTGCGCGAGGAATTTGGCGACGCAGTCAAAATAGTGATCTTGAAAGAAAACAGCGGGGTATCCGCCGCGCGCAATCGCGGGATCGCGGCGGCTGAGAGAGAGTGGATCGCCTTGCTCGATTCGGACGACGAGTGGTTGCCCAACAAACTCGCACGCCAGGCAGCGGCCCTGCGCGAGAGCGGATTGTTGATCTGTCACACCGATGAGATCTGGATCCGCAATGGCGTGCGAGTTAATCCCCACAAACACCACCAGAAATACGGCGGCGACATTTTTTTTCAGGCTTTGCCCTTGTGTGTTATGTCGCCTTCGTCGATTGCGATTCACCGCCAAGTCTTTGCGGATGTTGGCATGTTTGACGAATGCCTACCTGCCTGTGAGGACTACGAACTTTGGCTGCGGATTACTTGTCGCTATGAGGTGGTCTATTTAGCGGAGAAACTCATCCGCAAATACGGCGGCCACGCCGATCAACTATCGCAGGCGCACTACGCAATGGATCGCTTCCGAGTGTACGCGCTCGACAAGCTGCTGCGCGAGGAGCCGCGACTCGCACCGGATCGCGCCGCGGCCGCGCGCGCCATGCTATTGCGCAAGGCGCGCATTGTCGAGCGCGGAGCCGCTAAGCGCGACAACGCGGAATTGCAGCAGCAGATGGGCGGCTATATAGCGCGCTGGCAGTGATAGGTCGCAATAAAAACCCCCTAGTCCACAAGACTAGGGGGTTTTTATTTTAGTTCTGTAAAGCCTGTTATTCGCCGAGTTGTTTCTTGAGTTCTCGCTTGCTTATGGTGCGGAGTTGGTCAAGTCTTGGGAGGTGCTTGCTACGCGGTTTGGAAGTGCCCGCTTCCCAGCGCAGAACGGTGTTGGTGCTAACGTTGAGCAACTGGCCGAGTTCGGCTTGGGAGAGCTTGAGGCGCTTGCGATGCTTCTTGATTGTATTCGGGGCGATCCGAAGTTGTTTTCTTTTGTCGGTATCGCCTGCGGGTTTGCGGGCTTTGGCGGCTGGTTTGGCGGCGGCTGGTTTGGTAGCGGTCTTTGCCTTTGCTGAGCCGAGTTGCTTTTCCAAGCGAGCGATCGCATCGCGCTGTGCGCGCACTGTTTGCTTGAGTTCACGCACTTGGTCTTGCACTTCTTTGCGGGCGATCTTGCTGATCTCTTCCTTTAGCAGGGTTGCGAGGGTCGGCATAAAAAATCCTTTCATCTTGAGTAAGTGTATGTATAACATTTCCAAATTAAAAGAAAATATAGTATTTAGCAAATGCACCGCAAAATGGTATTGCACGCGCTAACGGAAAAGTAGCAAAAAAAGTGCAGCAAATATTCTCATCTTCTATCGGTGTATTAGAGACAAAATCCTCTTGTCGGTCCAAACAAAGGACAACACCAGGGGTGTTCTTACTAACCAAACTGCTAGCAACTGTATGCGACAAACTGCACACGTCAATACAGCTTTTGCCGAACGTTTTTTTAACTAGACGTTGTAAGCTGTTGATGCCGTCGTTCCTCCACGCCCGGTCCAGTTGGTGTGAAAGAACATACCGCGCGGTTTGTCGGTACGCTCATAGGTGTGGGCACCAAAGTAGTCGCGTTGGGCTTGGAGCAGATTGGCGGGCAGGCGGGCGGAGCGATAGCCGTCGTAGTACGCTAGGGCGCTGGCAAAGGTCGGCACGGGTATGCCGAGGGTTGTAGCTGTAGCCACGACTCTGCGCCAAGACGCTTGGGTTTGCGCGAGTGCTGCGCTGAAGTACGGTGCGAGCAGCAGATTGGCCAGCGTTGGGTCCGCGTCAAAGGCTTCCTTGATGCGGCCCAAAAACTGAGCGCGAATAATGCAGCCGCCGCGCCACAGCAGGGCGATGCCGCCGTAGTTGAGTTCCCAGCCGTATTCGCGGGCGGCGAGGGCGAGCAACTGATAGCCTTGGGCGTAGGAACAAATTTTGGCCGCGTACAGTGCTTGGCGGATGTCTTCGACGAAAGCGTCTTTGTCACCAGTAAACGAAGCGTCTGGGCCTTGGAGGACATCAGCCGCAGCCACGCGCTCGTCTTTGAGGAAAGATAGGGCGCGACTGAAGACCGCCTCGGTAATAGCGGTTACTGGAGCACCCAATTGCAGGGCGTCGATGCCGGTCCACTTGCCGGTGCCCTTTTGCCCGGCCGCGTCGAGTATGACATCGACCATTGGCTGGCCGCTTTCGTCGTCGATCTTGGCGAGGATATCGCCGGTGATTTCGATGAGGTAGCTGTCGAGTTCGCCTTCGTTCCACTGCTTGAAAATTTCGCTCTGTGCCTGCGGCTCAATGCCGAGCCCCTCGCGCATCAGGGCGTATGCCTCGGCGATCATCTGCATGTCGCCGTATTCGATGCCGTTGTGGACCATTTTTACATAGTGGCCAGCGCCGTCGCGTCCCACCCAATCGCAGCACGGGCTGCCGTCTTCTACTTTGGCGGCAATGGCTTGGAAGAGATTTTTGATGTAGGGCCAAGCGGAGGGGTTGCCGCCGGGCATGATGCTCGGGCCTTTGAGCGCGCCCTCCTCGCCGCCAGAGACACCAGTGCCTACGTAGAGCAATCCTTTGGCAGCCAGCTCTTGAGTGCGGCGAGTCGTGTCTTGGTAGTTGGAGTTGCCGCCGTCGATGAGGATGTCGCCTTCGTCGAGCAAGGGTACGAGCTCGGCTATGACGCGGTCCACGGCTTGGCCGGCTTGAACCATCAGCATCACGCGGCGCGGCTTTTTGAGCTGGGCGAGCAGTTCGGCTGGCGAGTGGGTGCCGATGATGGATTGGCCGTGGGCGCGGCCGGCCATAAAGGCATCGACCTTAGTGGTTGTGCGGTTGTAAACGGCAACAGTAAAACCGTGGCTAGCCATGTTGAGGACGAGGTTTTCGCCCATTACGGCTAGCCCGATTAGGCCGATGTCTGCTCGGCTCATTGGACTTCTCCTATAAGGTCGTTGTTTGAGTCTAAGGCGCGGCGCAATTGAGCAATGCCCGCGGCGATGTCCGCGCCTAGATGGATGCGGAGCACGGCCCGCCCTTGATCGACAAGGGCTTGGCGGTCGCCGAGGGCTTGGGCTTGGGCGAGGACGCCAAAAGTGATGCTAGAATCCGCAGCTCCGGCTTCGTCGGGAATCGGCGCGTCCTCTGCTGAGTCGGCCGTTAGCTGAATGAAAAGTCCGCGCCCGGCGTCGCCCTTGTGCAATTGGCCGGTCGAGTGCAGGAAGCGCGGGCCAAAGCCGAGGGTCGTAGCTAGACCGGTGCGCGCTAGTAGCTGGCGACGCAGACCCTGTAGGGCAGCGGTGGTCGTCGGGGTCGTCGGGAGGTGCGCTTGCAGGGCAATGTACGCGCGTCCTGCTTCGCCGCTTGCCAGAAAGCGAGCTAGGGCTTGCGGCAAGGTGGTGCCTTCCACCGGTCCGTATAGCGCGAGGCCATCGACGAGATCGGGTGTGGGCGCGGGCAGCGCGCCGCGTTGCTGGTAGGCCGCCACCATCTGGCGGGCCAGTTCCTTGGCTGCCTCGACATCGGGTTGGTCGAAGGGATGGATGTCGAGGAAGAATCCGGCGATGGCCGTGGCAATTTCCCAGTGAAAGAAGGCCGCGCTGAGATCGTAGGCGTCCGCTAGCTGGAGACACAGGACCGGGTGTCCGGCCGCGGCAATGGCTTGGACGCGGGCATCGGCTGCATCGTCCAAGCGGAGATGGACGAAGAGCCGGTCGGGTCCGTAGGTGTGGGCTGCGTACTCAGGTTCTAAATCAACCGGCAGCAGGCCCTTGCCGTCTTTGCCGGTGCTCTCGGCGATGAGTTGCTCGATCCAAGCACCTACTGCGCTGACGGCTGGCGAAGTGATGAGCGTTAGCTTGTCGCGGCCAGCGAGGGCACCAGCGCCGAGAAAGGCACCGAGTTGGATGCCCGGTTGCGGGTCGGCGGTGGCTCGCTCGGCCCGGTCGAGCAGACGACTGAGATCCGCGCCAATGGCACCGGCTGCGACCAAGCCATAGTACGACAGGGCCGAGAAGCGCCCGCCGATGTTGGGATCGTTGCGGAAGATGTGGCGAAAGCCGAGGTGTTGCGCGAGGGCTTCGAGGCCGCTTTCTGGGTCGGTGATGGCGGCGAAGTGTCGGCCGGCTTCTGCTGGTCCGACAGCGTCCGCGGTGCGGTTGTAGAAGTACTTGAGTAAGGACAGCGTCTCTACGGTGCCGCCGGACTTGGTGGCTGGAAGAAATAGGGTGTGGGCTGGGTCGAGGGTGCGCTCTTTGGCTAAGACGGCGTCGGGCTGGGTGCTGTCGAGCACTGAGAGGTCGAGGAATCCATCGGCCACGCCAAAGATCGCGCGGAAGACTTCCGGCGCTAGGCTAGAGCCGCCCATGCCCAACAGCAGGGCGTGGGTGTAGCCATCGGCGCAGACGGCGTCGATGAATTGGCGGATGGGGCCGATGGCATCCCGCATGACGCGCGGGCTGTCGAGCCACCCGAGCCGGTTGGCAATCTCGGTTGGGTCGGGTCGCCAGACCGTGTGATCTCGCGCGAGGATGCGGTCATAGACGCGCGCGGTGGTTAGGCGCTCGGCGGCCCGCTGCACTTGGGCACCGAAATCGGCCGCGGCCCGAAGGGCGGAAATCTGCATTAAATGTCCTAGTGATTTGTCTACTGCGTTGGGAATGCTTAAAAAAAGTACGCGGTCGGGCGAGGAAAGCAAACGATGCAATTCAGCGAGGGGGACTCTATGCAAGCGACACTTTACACAGATGACGGGGCGTATTTCATCCGCTTGGGCAATGGTTTGACAATCCGGTGGTGCCGCGCGGAAGAGGGGTGGAACAAGAACCGAGTCGAGTTGCCCGGCGGGGCTAGGCAGATCGACTTCGCGGACCTGCCGGAGGCTCTGCGCGAAGAGGTGCTGGCGGTTCTAGCGCGCGCTGCGGCAATGCAGGGGGGAATGGGAGGGGCGAATAACTGAATTGTAGCCTGACGCAAGTGTCTCATGCTGACTTAGCAGACTCGTCAATTGTGAGCAGGCCTGTGGTGGCCTTGGGCGGCGCCATCGCGCTCGGGTGCCAGAGACACGGACTGCCGTACTAGCGGTATCAGGGCCGCTTCGCCTTGCCGCACCCGATAAGCCCGGTCTAGCGGAACATCCGCAAAGCGCTGAACCGCGTCCGCGCCCGGCCAGATTACCGCAATTTCCCGGATAGCCGTGGCCTGTCCCAGACCGATTTCCTGTTGTAGGCTCGAAGCTCCGAAGCTGGCACCGCTGCTCACCATCCTGTGGATTGATCGGGTGCCCCCTGAAGTTTCTACTTGGACCTCGACGCGGGCTCCAATGGCACTGCGGTTGGCTTGGGTGCCCTCCAGGAGTAAGGTGATCCAGCGGTGGCCGTGTCCGGGGTTTTCGAAGAGGACATTCTGGAAGATATCCCCCGTATAGGCCCCGCCTATGACCGCGTAAATATCCTGATCGCCATCGTTGTCCAAATCGCCGACGGCTACCCCGTGCCCTTTCTGCAAATGGCCGAAGCCGCCCGAGGCGGTGACGTCCTGAAAGACCCGTCCTCCGGCGTTGCGAAACATGCGGTTGGGCATCACCGAGCTCAGGGAAGGCGCGCCCGTGCCGGCATAGAAATCGAGCCAGCCGTCGTTGTCTAGATCGACGTAATTGCACCCCATCGTATAGAGCACTTTGTGGAGGTGATGGGCTTGGCTGACATCGGCAAAGGTACCGTTGCCTCGATTGCGAAAAAGCCGGGCCCGTTCGGCGTCGGCGGGCAGGCCCAGGTAGTCGGCTGCTACATCTCCGGCGTTGATTTCGGGATTGTAGTGATAACCCGAAGCGAATAAGTCGAGCCAGCCGTCGTTGTCAAAGTCCCAAAACCAAGTGGGGAAACTGTTGTGCGGCTGCTTGACCCCTGCTAGGCTGGCTACATCGACGAAGCGCGGCTCTTCGGTCGATTCGGCTCCTTGGTTGCGGAAGAGGAAATTGTCGCCCATCAGACGCGAGACGTATAAATCGACCTGCCCATCGTTGTCAAAGTCTCCCCAAGTCGAGCCCTTGACAAAGCCTTGGGTGGCCAAACCAAGAGAGGCGGCCTTTTCGGCGAAGGTGCCGTCGCCTTGGCTGTGGAAGAGTTCGCTGGGGTGGATGTCACCATCGTCGAGAAAGGTCTCGTTGCCGATGAACAGATCGAGCCAGCCGTCGTTGTCCATGTCGGCCCAAGCTGCGGTCTGGGTGGGATGGAAACTGAGTAAGCCAGCCGCTTCTGTCACGTCGGCAAAGGTGCCGCCTTGGTTGCGCACCAGCGAATTGGGGTGCTGGCCGTCAGCTCCCATCCAAGCTCCCCGCAGGACCAGAAAATCGAGCCAGCTATCGTTGTCGAAATCGGCGTGGACCAGTTGCAGACCGCCGGTGAGGCCAGTGAGGCCGACTGCTTGGGTGCGCTCGCTGAAAGTGCCATCGCCTTGGTTGCGAAAATAGCGAAGTTGGTCATCTAGGTCCCAAGACGACATCACTAGGTCGAGTAGCCCGTCGTTGTCAAAGTCGTCCATGATGCTGCCGCCGGCTAGGGATACCAAGTCGATCCTCAAGAAGGGAGCGATGTCGGGGAAGTGGCCGATGTTGTGCTCAGAGGCAAAAAGCGATGGCACGAGAAGCCACTGGGACGGGACTTGGTCGGGGTACTCCCCTAGGGTCATATAGGCGATATTGAGGAGCCAGCGAGCGGTCAAATCGTCGGGATTTTGCTCCAGCACGGCGGTGAAGTAGGACAAGGCTGTCCGCGATCCCCGCTGGTCGGCGTGAACGCCATCGGGACCAATGGGGAATAGACACGCGGCTGTCGTATGACCTTCCAGACAATTGACCTGTTCGCCCAAGCGCATATAGGCGAGACCCAAGAGCATGTCTAGGCTCGGCTGCGTGCGGATCCGATGATGTTCGATCTCAGGCTGCAATGCGTATAATTCGTCAATGGAAGCCTGAGTCTGGCCGGCCCGCAGATGCTCCCGGGCCAATAAAATCCGGGTGCGCAGACGGGCCAAGGGAGATAAGTGTTCTTGTAGGCGGCTGAAGTGCTCCACCCGCAAGTCGTTCAGATAGATATTGGAAATCGGATTGCGGTTGAGGGCGATTTGTCGCAGACGCTCGGCCATTCGCTGGGTATCCGCAGCGGACGGAGGAGCTTGTTCGGGAGCTGTACAGGCCGCTAGGGATGCGACGACGGCTAGGGAGAGGATCGAGTACAGCATTATAGCATTCCTGCGAGCATTGTTTGGGTGCTAGGCTTTAACTGCAATGAGCTGGGCGATGAGGTCGTCGAGGCGGGTGCGGGCTGCCGCTAGATCGGCTGGTGTGAAGCGCACAAGACGCTCTTCGTCTAAGTCGGTAAAGTACAGCGTAGCGCGGTATTCGTCTTGGCCCGGATAGAGGGCCTGTAAGCAGAGGGCGTAGATTTCCAACTGCAGTTGGTAGTATTGTACTGCCTCTTCTGTGTTCGCGCGGTGGCCGGTTTTGTAATCGACTAGTTCCCACAGTCCATCGGCTCCGCGTCCCATGTAATCGACTACTCCGTGTACTAAACCGAGATCCAGCGAGAGGGTAAAGCGCACTTCGGTACGAGCCTCCGCATTGGTGAGCCAGCGCGCGGCTATGGGCGATTGGCGGCAGCGGTGTAACAGGGCGGTCAACTCGCGTTCGAACGAGGCGCGATAGGATACTACGGGCAAAGTGGCGGCGACGACGAGGTCGGCGGCGAGGATAGCAGGGTCGGTGTCTGGACTGTTGCTCAGGGCTTCTATACCGGCGTGGGCGAGCTGGCCGAAGAGCATGGCGCGGCGGCGGGACGCATCAACTTGGCCGAGGGGCCATGCCGGCAGACCCAGCACATACTGGTGATGGTGCGCGGCCGGATCCGCAGCGAAGAGGACCAACTCGCTGGCTGCAAATTCGGGCCGGTCTTGGGGATCGTCGAGCGGTGACAGCAGATCCAACGCCGGTTCTACTGCTTGTGCGGGTGCGGCGTCGAGAGAGCGAAAGGCTGGCTCGGCCCGATGGTCAGTAGTTGCAGGAACCGGGAACGCACTGGGATCGGTGTGGATGGGCAAGGGAGATAGCACGCCTGCAACCGCTTTGCTGCCTCGGGCGAGGTCGTCCTCTGTCAGGGCTAGGCTGCCGCAAATCCAACCGAGACAGTCCGCAGCCGCGTCGAGGTCGGCGGCAAAGTGTTTGTCGGTAAGCGTTCCGCCGAGCAGCAAGTGGTCGCGGGCGCGGGTGCAAGCCACGTACAACAGGCGCTTCTCTTCGGCGCGCTGGCGGCGGCTCGCGTTGCGATTGATGAGGGTGCGGATAAAGGAGGAGGTCCTTTTATAATCCTGCTCGGGGTCGAGAACGCGCAAGCCGAGGCCCTTTTCCGCGTCGATGAGCGCAGGGGCGCTGTTTTGAAAATTGAATCGAGCGGCCAAGTCGGGCACGACGACGATGGGAAACTCCAAGCCCTTGGCCGCGTGTACGGTTAGGATGTGTAGGGCGTCTGCGTCGAGGACGGCTTCGCCTTCTTGTTCTTCTTCAGCAGTCAACAAGTCGAGTCGCACCACGAAATCGGCGAGGGGGCCGCGGAATTCGCGGGCGAGGTCGAGGAGTTTGTACACGTTGGCCACGGCCTGATCCCCGCGCTCGCCATAGCAGAGAAAAGCCCAAGCCCCGGTGTCTTCGAGGATGGTGTGCAGCAGCTCGACGAGGGGTACGCGGTCGCGTAGTTCTCTCCAGTGCTGAAGTCGGGCGACGGCGTCTGTGGCGACTTCTTGATCCGCAGGAGCGAGGCGCTGCCGCTGATCCGCATCCGCGAGATTCTTTGCGAGCCGACTGCCATCGGGTGCGGTCAGCGCGTACAGCGCGTTGTCCGAGAGGCCGAAGTACGGCGAGCGCAACGCGCCCATCAGGGCGATGCCGTCGCCGGAGTTGCACAGGACGCGGAGGATATTGGCTAAGTCGTAGATTTCTTGGCGCTGGTAAAAGCCCCGGCCGCCGGCTACTTGGAAGGGGATGCCGCAGGCCCGCAGCGCGTCTTCGTACGCGGAGAGATTGCGGCGGCGGCGCAGGAGTAAGGCGATGTCGCCGGGGACGGGTGGGCGCAAGCCGTCTTGGTCGGCGACTTGTAGGTCGTTGCCTTCCAAAAGGTGGCTCAGACGGCGAGCGACTAACTGGGCTTCGCACCGCGCGGTGTCTGTCGCGTCGCGATTAACGTCCGGCGGCAAGAGCAAAAGTTCGACCGAACCCTCGCTTGCATCGGCGGGGCGGCACCCGACGAGTGGATCGTAGCCGACTTGAAAAGGCTCGTCTGGGATCTCCTGCATAAACTGGGGAAAGAGCGCGTTGACAAAGGCAACGGGCTGGGCGAGGGTGCGGAAATTTTCGCCCATGACGAGGGTGCCGAGTCGCTGTGTGGGAGAGGCGTCGAGGATTTCGCCGTTGTCGCAAAAGGGCTGGGATTCGCGTTTGTGTGCGGCATTGGCCTCGGCGATGGCGTCGCGCACGCGGGCGAAGACGGTGACATCGGCTGCGCGGAACGAGTAGATTGACTGCTTGGGGTCGCCGACGATGAAGAGTTTGTCACCGGCCATTTGCCCGTCCGGCGACGCCAGCGAGTAGATGATTTTCCACTGCAAGGGATCGGTGTCTTGGAATTCGTCGATCAGCGCGAAGCGATAGTGTTGGGCCAAGCGGTGGCGGATGTCTGCGTCGCCAGCGAGGAGTTGGTGGGTTTTTTCTAGCAGGTCGTCCATGTCCAACATACTGCCATTGCCTTTGCTGTTCTCATAGCGCGCATCGACCTTGAAGAAGACGCGCGACAGGGCGGGCAGCACTGCGGCGGCGCGTTCGTCGGCCGCACTGAGTTCGAGGCTGAGGAGGTCGGCGTGCGGAGCTAGACAGCGTCCCAGGGCGGGTACGAGTTCGCGGACGCGGGTGAGGGTGGCTTCCTCCCAATTGGATTTCTTGCCCAGCCGGCTGCCGCTCAAAGGTTTGCCATTGGTCAAAAGTCCTTCGGCTAGGCGCGGGAGAATCTCTATCGCCTCGTCGGGCGGGGGCGTTTGGCTCAGTCGGCGCATGGAGTCGCGGAGCGGGTTTAGTCGCTCGACGGCCGAGTCGCTCTCGTCGGTTAGGGGTGAGAGCGCGGCAAGGTCTGCGAGCATCGCGGTGAAGTGAGTGTCATTGAGCAGGGCGCGACATGCAGGGGCACTGGCCGCTTGCTGCATCCCGCGCCAGTCGTTGAGGATTTGGTCGGGCGACTGCTCGGCGTAGTGGTGACACCACGAGCGAGCGAGATGCTTTTTCTCAAGCAGGTATTCCAAGACTTGTTCGAGATAGCGGCGCGGCCATTCGGCTAGGGTGCGTCGCAAGGCTTCTTTGTCCGGGTCGGAGTCGCGCTCTCTGGCTAGGGACTCTAGGGTTTGGCGCGCGGCTTGGTGCCGAAGCTGCGCGGCATCTACTCCCTCTAAGACTGCGAAGGCCGGGTCCACGTCCGCTTCAATGGGATACTCGCGCAGCAGGGCTGCACAGAAGGCGTGGATGGTGGAAATGCGCGCTGCGGGCAGGTCTTCGCGGATTTGCCGCAGGCGCTGTCGCTCTGGTTCGGGCAGCTCTTGATCGAGAGCGTCTGCCAGCCGCCGGGCGATGCGCTCGCGCATTTCCGCCGCGGCCTTTTGGGTAAACGTGATGGCCAGCACTTGACGCACGCCGATTTCGGGATGCTGGCGCAACAGCTCGATGTAGCGTTCGACTAGCGTTGCGGTCTTGCCGGCACCGGCGCTGGCGGTGACTGCGATATTGCGCTGGCTGTCGAGGGCCATGCGCTGGACGGGCGTCAGGGGAACGGCGCGCTTCACGACAAGGCCCTCATGCGCTGGGGATCGAGGCGGCAGCTTTGTTGATAAGGACAATGCGGGCAGATTTTGGCTGGGTCGTGAGTGGTGACGCGGAATATCCCACGGCGCATGGCCCGCGTGTAAGAGAGGACGAAACCGCGCACGGCGTCGAGGCGCTGGCGATACGCCTCGTGGTCGTAGATGCCGTAGCGGCCACTGGCGACATAGGCTGTATTGCGATGGGTGGCATCGGCGAACAGTCCGCTGCGGCCGCAGTCCTCTAGGTCGCGGAGCATCAGGTACGCGGCCCCGGCTCCTTGTCGCAGCTCAAGTTCCTCGAACAGGGATTCAGCCGCTAGCAAATAAAGCGGGAGTTGGAGGTTGAGGCCGGTGTCAATATCGGCTACCGAGGGCATGCGGCCAGTCTTGTAGTCGAAGACGATGAAGCAGCCGTCGGCCGTGCGGTCGATGCGGTCGATCTTACCGGCGATCCGCACCTCGCTCCCGGTCTCTGGGTCGTCGATGGCATAGAGCGTGGTGGTTGATTGCGGGTCGCCTTCCCCCATGCCAGGATAGCTGCCAAAGCTTAACTCGAAGTGGGTCGGCACAGCCGGATTAGCTGCGGCCGCTTGCAGGCGGAGGAAGTGGGGCAAAACGCCTTTGCGCTCCCCATCGTCGGAGCCGAGCAGGCGCTCTAATTCCCGCTCCCAGAAAAAACCTGTAAGGCTCATTTCCTCGGCGACTTGGCGGCCTTGGCGGCGCAGTTCCGCGATGTTTTCAGCTAAGTTTTCCGCGCGTTCGGCTGCTTCGCCGTGGGTCGCATAGAAACGATAGAGGGTGCGGTGGACGAGGTTGCCGCGCTTGCGTGCCGAGTCGTCGTCTTCCGGGTCGCGGAGGGGCTGGAGGTTGAGCAGTTCTTGGGCAAAAAACCGGAAGGGACAGCGGCCGTACAGCTCTAGTTGGGTCGCGGAAAAAGAATGGCCCGCACCGAGACGGGTGCGCAGCTTATCGATCAGCGGAGCCTCGTCGAGTACGCCTTCGTGGCTGCCGAAACTCTTGGAGGCCGTGCGCAACTCGGCGAGGTGCAAGCCGCGCACGAGGTGGCGCAGCGCGGTGGCGTGGCCGTCGAGCTGTGCGGCCTGACTGTAGAGTGCAAGGCCCTCGCGTGCGGAGTCGGATTTGCTCGTCGCGCACAGGCCGCGGCCTAATGCGAGGTGCAACTCGGCTAGAGTGCCCGGTGTGCCGTTGGACTCTTCCGTCTCAGGCTGCGGGGCGAGTAGGCCGTCTAACTCGTCGATAAAAGGCGAAGGAGCGAGCATCTCGCTGCCCGACTGTTTGGGGTAGAAGACGCCCAGACCGCGGCGTGGTGAACATATGGCCCGGTAGAACAGCAAACGCTCGGCCTCAGTGGTGGCGTCATCGTCCAAGTTTAGGGTGCGGCGCTGGGTTTCTTCGAGGAAAATATCGGCTGGCGGCAAGCGAGGGAATTCGCCTTGCACTAGCCCACCGATGAAGAGGTAATCGCAAGGTGCGCTGCCCGCTGCGGCGAGGTCGGTCACTTGAATGCCAGCGCGCGTTGCGGCGGGTACGTGCGCTTGGGAGATGGCGTCGCGCAGCAGGTCGGCGAACTGGCTCAGGGTGCGGGGCTGGAGGGCGGCGGCTGGTGCACACAATTCGTCGAGCAGGTCCAAAAAGCGCGCCAGTGCCTGGCCGTCTTCTACTGTCCCATCCGCAAGGGCATCCTCTACGCCCAATGCGCCGAGGGCGTGGAGCAGGTGATGGCGGAAGGCAGGCAGGTCCTGTCGGCTTTCTAAAGGCTGGAGTAAGTCAAAAAGCGCGGTTAGGCCGGCTCGCAGGGGCTGGAGGGCCTCCAATTCGGCGCGTAGGTCCTCGCGCCGAGTGGGAAAATCGTCGATGTCTTCGGAGAACGGCTCGCTTTCTCGGCCTAGTTCGCTCTCTAAGTAGGCGAAGTTGCCTTCGATGGCTGCAAGCCATGTGTCGCGCCCGGTCGATGGCGGCACATTGCGAGTCCACGCAGCGAAGTCCTCGGCAGCAAGCGTGCGGGTCTGGTCTGAGAATGAATAGCGCAGTTGTACCAAGGGCGAGCTGAGTAGGCGGAAGAGCGCAGCGCGGCTGTAGCGCTCTAATACTGCGTCGATGAGTGCGAAGACGGTGTTCATTGCGGGTGCTGTGGCAAGGGGTCGCCCGCGCGTGATGTAAAAAGGCAGGCCGTGGCGCGGCAGCACTTCAGCCACCAACTCGGCATAGGTGTCGAGGTTGCGGAAGCTAATGCGGATCTGCGCTAGCTCGACCCCTTGCTCTTGATGCAATTGTCGGATGCGGCGGGCCATGGCCGTTACTTCGCCGGCTCGGTCCGGGCAAGCGACTCGCTCTACGGGCGAGTCTAGGCTAGCGCGACTGTGGGTGAAGAGGCGGTCGGCGAATGCGGCGGCTGGGTATTGGTCGGCGGCGCTGCGTTCGACGCGGATGGCGCGGGCGCGGAGAAATTCGTACAAGGGTCGTGTACGGGCGAAAAAACGGGGACCTTCGGGGTCGTAATCGAGCAGCGCGATGGACTCTGGAACGAGGGCTAGCAGCTTGTCTAACACAGGCAAAAAAGGTGCGGGCATTTCTACAAAGCCGCAGAGCACGAGCAGGCCAAGATCGGGGAAGCGCTGTGCGAGCGTTGAGTGATCGAGGTGGGTATCCACAGCGATAAAACGCTCGCGGCTTCCGCTCCAGCCATCCGCGAGACGCTCTAGGTAAGCTGCATAAAGGGCCTGCAATTCCGCGCTGCGCTGAGTTGTTTCGCCCAGATCGCTCGGCTGGGTGCCCGTCTCCTCCAACCGGCGGAACAACTGAGTTAGCCCCCGGCTCAGCCGCTCGGGTTGGCGGCTGTAATAGGGCGCACTGGTCGCGCTGGCGGCGAGGGCGTCTTCGACTAAGAGCCGCTGCGCGCTGAGGGGCAGGGCCGCTCGCCGCTCGGGACAGAGGCTGTAGAGAATGTCGGTAAAACTGTTTAGGTCGAGGGCCAGGTGCCCGGTGAGCAGGCCGGTGCGGCTGGCGCGGCTGAGTTGCCGCCGCATGAGTTGGGCTTGGAAGTGCGTTGGAAAGAGCCAGAGAAAGGACTCGCCGTCGCCGGCGTCGAGACTCGCCAAGCAGCGCTCGTACGCGGGCGATATTTTGTCGGGATGGGCCGGTCCGTAGATGAGGGTCAGTTCGCCCATGAGTAGCAGGTTGGGAGTGGCGTGGAGGGGTGTGCTGGCAACGTATCGCCGAGGGAAAACACTGTCAAGAGTGCGCTGCGTTGCGCGTTGACATAGAACTGGGCAGGTCGCTTTTTATGCCGCGTGGTAGGACCACACTTTTTCTTGGTGGAATTCGCGATGAAAAAATGGACCGTTGCATTTCTTTTATGGTGTAGTTGCGCTCCTCTGACCTCTCCTGCGGGAGGCCCAGATGAGTGGCAGAAATCCGAGCCGCCGCCGCCGCCGAGTGCGTTAGAGCAGTATTTGGAGATGCGCCAGCGCTATGGCTCTGGCCCGAGGCCCGACTTTGTGGCCGTGGTGCCGTTTGTCGATGAGTCGGGGTTTCGCGAGGGCGTGTGGAACGTCGAATACGAACTGGCTAACATGCTCAGCGCCGAGTTGGTGGCCGTGCGCAATTGGAAGGTCGTCCCTTTTGACGCGGTTGCCGAGTTGGCTATGGAACAGGGGTTTGCCAGCCACGAGCAGGCCCTCGCGATTGGCCGCAAGTTAGGGGCGGACTTCGTCATTATGGGCCTGTTGCAAGACTACGATATGCGCCGTCTGTCGGTGGGAGATCCCTTGGTGGGAGGCTACAAATCCTATTCAGCCGTGGCGCAGATGCGCGTCGAGATCGCGCAGGTTGACGACGGCAGTGCAATCGGTCAGGCAGAGACCCTGCGCAATCTCACCGACCGCGACGTAGGGCTCGACTTGTTGGGCAAGCCGCGCGAGCAGGACTTGCAAT
Organism: Gemmatimonadota bacterium; assembly: GCA_028875345.1. GTDB lineage: Bacteria > Latescibacterota > UBA2968 > UBA8231 > UBA8231. The sequence goes on along the minus strand of JAPPEG010000354.1, from coordinate 445 downwards.
TTGCCAGCTTGAAGGAGGTAGAGTTCGGCTCGGAGGAGTTCCGCCAGACTCTGTTGGGTCAGGCGACGGTCGAGGCCATAGGCGAGTTGGTGCACAAAGTTGTTGCTGCTTTTGAGCCGGAAGGTTTGGTGTTCAAGGGCGACGCGCCCGAGGTCATCGCCGTGTACAGCGAGGACATTTACGCCAATATTGGGAGCGCGCACGGCATACGGCCGCGGTTGCGCTTTTTCGTCTATCCCGGCAACGAGCGGATCAAGGCCGAGGGACTGGACCCCGAAGAGTCGGTTGCCCTCGTCGAAGTCGCCGAGATCATCAGTACCCGGCTCGCCAGCTTGCGAGTGATCCGCACCACCGGAGAGATCAAGGCGGGCGACCGGCTCGAATTAGCCGAAGGAGAATAGCGATGCAGGGAGTGGTCAAATACCAGCGCGGCGACGGATTTGTC
>JAPPEG010000159.1 GCA_028875345.1 Gemmatimonadota bacterium | reverse complement strand
GTTTTGTCGAAGTGACGGCTACCGCCGGAGTCGGCAATTTGGGCAAGGGACACGGGGCTACCTTTGCCGATTTTGACGCCGATGGCGATCTAGATTTGTACGCCGGCTTGGGCGGCCACTACGACGCCGACGTTTGGCCCAATAGTCTCTATCGCAACGACGGACCCGTCGGCAATTATCTAGGGCTGCAACTGGTGGGTACAGCTAGTAATCGCGACGCCATTGGGGCGCGAGCCGTAGCTTATTGCGGCGCCCGACAAGTTCATGGCCAAGTGGCTAGCGGCTACGGTTTTGGTTCGAGCAACGCTCTGGCTTTGCACCTAGGGTTGGGGCAGGCCGACCAAGTGGAGCGGTTAGAGGTTCACTGGCCCAGCGGCAAAGGCCAAGTTTGGGAAGGAGTGCCTGTCAACTGTCTCTTGCGCATTGTCGAGGGCGAGGCCAACTACGCCATAATCGGGGAGTATTAATTGCTTCCTTTGATCTCCCCTTATGCAGGTTTCTTCGTCGGACTGAGGTGATAGTGCGGTCGCTGGCCGGGCCTTTTGGGTTCCTCCGTGGCAATATCCTCGTGCTTACCGCGTCGGGGAGCTTGGGCATGTTTTCTCGGGCCATGGTGTTTCCGTACGTTCCCCTCTACGTCTTGGCCCTCGGTGGCGAGCCAGAACAGGTCGGGATCGTCTATGCCTTGGGGCCGCTCGGCGGGCTGCTCGCGTTTCCAATCGCCGGCCATCTCGCCGACCACATGAACCGGGCTTGGCTGATCGCCGCGGCTGGCTATTTCTCCGCGGTTGCCGTGCTGATAAATGCCGTGGCACCGAGTTGGGAGTGGGTGGCTGCGGCGATGTTGATTCGGGGATTTGCCGTGTTCCACTTCCCGGCCTCATCGGCACTTGTCGCCGACTCTCTGCCTGCCGGGAACCGGGGCCGCGGAATGGCGACGATGACCGCCCTGACTGGGGGCTTGGCGTTGTTTGCGCCGTTTGTGGCTGGCGTGGCGATCGACGCTTGGGGCGTCGAGGAGGGGATGCGGATCCTCTATTGGGTGATGGGCGCGGCCTACGCCGCAGGTGCGACGATCAACTTGATCTTCATCCGCGAGACCCGAAAGCCGCCAGCAGAAGCGATCAGCGCCGCCAACCTCGGACAGACGCTGCGCCGTTCCTATACCGGCATCCCGGCACTGCTGCGCGGGTTCCCGCGTTCGCTGCGGGCCGTGTCGGTGGTGATCATCCTGTGTTTTATCGCCAATGGCTTGGCTAGCCCCTTCTGGGTGGTGTACGCCAAGACCCACATCGGGCTGACGGCTTCGCAGTGGGGACTGATTCTGCTAGTGGAGTTCGGTCTGCGAAACCTGACGACGATTCCGGCGGGATTTCTCACGGACCGCTTTGGACGCACGCGGTTTATCGTCGCCGCGCTGCTGGTCACCGCAGCGACGCCGCTGTATCTGCTGGCTGGCTCCTTCGGATTCGTGCTGGCGATTCGGTGCGCCATCGGCGTGGCCGCTGCCTTTTTCAGCCCGGCGATGGGTGCTCTACTGGCCGACATCGTGCCCAGCGCCATTCGCGGCCGCGTGATGGCCGCTATCGGCCGCGGATCCGTGTCGGTCGGCAGTTCCTCCGGTGGGACGGGTGGCCCTGGGACCGGGTTCCTGACTACTTTGCCGCTGATGGTAGCGGCTCTTTTTGGAGGAGTGCTCTATGCTTGGAGCCCGGCGATCCCGTTTCTTTGTGTGTTTGGCCTGACCGTCGTCGCCTTGCTCGTGTCGATTGCGTTCGTGCGAGATCCAAAGAAGGCGGAGGAATAGCTGCTTTTGCAGTGAACGGATTCGCTGACGAAGAAAACAAACTCTTATTGACTTTAAGCTAAATAGCTTTACCCTGTTTTTCTAGGACTTGGATTCTTGTACCCAGCAGGCGGTCTGCAGGCGGGGCTATGTGTTAAGCAACTTTCCTGAATTGTAATAAAACTATGAGACTTTGGAATGTGTGCCTTGTGATATTGCGGCGGATCGTCGATGCGCTGCGCGATTTGGCTCCCATCATCATCGTCATCGCGTTCTTCCAACTCGTGGTGTTGCAGCAGCCCTTTCCGAACTTAGGGCGCGTCGCCGTTGGTTTGGTCTGCGTGATCGCCGGCCTGACGCTCTTCATCCAAGGACTCGAAAGCGGTCTCTTTCCCCTCGGCGAGGCCATTGCGCAGGCCTTTGCGCGCAAGGGGAGCGCGACCGCGCTGTTGGCTTTTGCCTTTTGCCTGGGTTTTGGCACCACGGTCGCGGAACCAGCCCTGATCGCCGTTGCTGCGGAGGCGGCCGAGGTCGCCGCAGAAGCCGGTGCCATTGCCGACGACGATGAAGTGCGCGCTGCGTACGCCTTTGAGTTGCGCATGGTGGTGGCAGTCTCGGTCGGCACGGCGATTGTGCTCGGCGTGCTGCGCATTCTCAAGGGCTGGCCGATCCACCGGCTGATCATCGGGGGCTACGTGCTGGTGACCGCAATGACCGCGTTTGCGCCCGCAGAGATCATTGGCGTGGCCTACGATTCCGGCGGCGTCACCACCAGCACGATCACGGTGCCGCTCGTCACTGCGTTGGGCGTTGGGCTCGCCACGTCAATCCGGGGACGCAACCCAATGGTCGATGGCTTCGGGCTCATCGCGTTTGCCAGCCTGACGCCCATGATCTTCGTACTGGCCTATGGCATGGTGAACTGAGATGGAATTTCTGCGGACTATTGTCAGCACCGCGCTTTCCACCGCGCTTGATGTGGCGCCTATTGTCGGCATCCTCGTTCTGTTCCAAGTTGCGGTGCTGCGCCGCAACCTGCCGAACCTGCGCCGGATCGCGGCCGGGTTTGTCCTCGTCCTGTTGGGACTCACGCTCTTCCTTATTGGCTTGGAGGAGGCGCTCTTCCCCATCGGCGAGACCATGGCGCGCCAACTCACCGCGCCCGAGACCATTGGGGAGGCGAGTCTGGCCGACGGCGTCGACTGGTACGACTACCTGCTGGTTTACGTGTTTGCCGCGGCGATCGGCTTTGCGACGACAGTGGCCGAGCCCTCGCTCATCGCGGTTGCGCTCAAGGCCGAGGAGATCTCGGGCGGCGCGATCGACGCTTGGGGCCTCAGAATCGCCGTGGCGCTCGGGGTAGCCGCGGGGGTGTCGCTGGGCTGCTTTCGCATTGTCACGGGTACGCCTCTACCCTGGTACATCATTGCCGCATACTTAGTGGTGATCGCCCAGACCTTCCGATCGAGTCGGACCATTGTGCCGCTCGCCTACGACAGCGGCGGCGTCACCACATCCACCGTCACGGTGCCAGTGGTCGCCGCGCTGGGCTTGGGGCTCGCCGCCACGGTTCCCGGGCGCAGCCCGCTGATCGACGGATTTGGCCTCATTGCGTTCGCCAGCGTCTTTCCCATCATGTCCGTTCTGGGCTATGCTATGGTGGTGTCCTATGTGAGTCGCCGGCGGAACGCCAACCACTCCGAGGAGAGTTGAGCTATGAAACTGAAACTGATCGTCGCCTTAGTCAGCAATGACAAGACCGATATTGTGGTCGATGCTGCGCGCACTGGCGGGGCGACCGGCGCGACGATTATTACTAGCGTGCGCGGCGAAGGGCTGAAGCCACAGAAGACCTTTTTCGGTCTCGACTTGGCGGCCCAACGCGATGTTGTTCTGTTCCTGGTGGTCGAGACGCGTGCGCGCGACATTTTGGAGCGCATCCGCGATGCCGGACGCTTTGAGCAAGAACCCGGCGCTGGCATTGCCTTTCAGATCCCGATTGAGGACGCCGTCGGTCTCACCACCCAACTTCCCACCATTTTAGAAGAAGTGGATGACGAAATATGAGCGAGAAACGCACCATCCGGGTCGGAGACGTCATGGGCTCCAAACTCTACACCATCGACAGGCTTGCGACCGTGGCCGAGGCCATGGCACTCATGAAGCAGTACGGGGTCAGTTCGCTTGCCGTCGACCGGCGCGACGACGACGACGAGTTCGGCTTGCTCGTGGTCGCGGACATCGCCCGCGAGGTGATCGCCCAAAACCGCGCCCCCGAGCGCGTCAACGTGTACGAAATTATGTCGAAACCGGTGTTGACCCTGCCGTCGGCCATGCTCGCCCGCTACGCGGTGCGCTTGCTCGTGCGCTTTGAACTCTCCCGCGCCGTGGTCGTCGATTACGAGCGCCATCCGCTCGGCATGGTGACTTTGCGCGATCTCGTCCTGAGCCACGTGGCGGAGTGATGGGGCCGTCGGTCGCCATCCGACGCGGTCGGTAGCGCTTGCAGTTCGATTTTCGAGTCACCACTGCAATACCAGCGATTGCGATTCGCCGTCACAATCAGCCGATTGTGGTGTCCTGTTGATGGGTACCCAAATGGCCTACGACTACGACGAACTGACCGCTCTGACCAGATTAAACTCCACCTTTTTGACGTCGCCAAACATTGGCTGCATACATTAAGCCTATTTCAGGACTGCTGAGGATTGGAACTGAAATTTCCGGGCACAAATTTGCAGCTCCCGCCATAGAGGCTTGTGCCAACACAATGACATCTCCTTCAGGTGCTTTGTCTTTTATATTCTGAGCTATTTCACCAAAATATCCCCTTTGATTTCCCTCCTCAAATTTGCCCCAAGCATTACTACAAAAAACCTCAATAAGTTCAACGTTCTTTCGACGCACTTTCGCGGTTTCAAGAATAAGATCACTAGTTGGAGCGATTGTACTTTCGAGTGCGGCAGCAACAATAATTCGGGAACCTATTTCAACTGCTTTCTCAGCCATAGGTCTATCGACCCGAACAATAACACCATCTGTTAGGTTATTTACTTTTTCCGCACTTGCTCCAATTGTAGAACATGTGCAGAGTACCACTGTTGCGCCTTCTGCGATCGCGTAGAGGATACAATCCCGAATGCGTTCATCCAATTTTTGAGCGATTCCCTTGTCTCGGGCCTCTGTCAGAAATTGCTCTTCTACAATATGTCTAGTGGGTAATTCTAAAGCAGCTTCCTCTATAAGCCGATTGAAAGTATCGACATGCACTGGTGAAGTATGAAGAAAAGCCAAATGGGATTGCATGAAATGCCTCCCTTTCTCTGATAGATAACGTTTTACGACAAAAATAATGGTGATTCGGCGCTCATAAATCGTACTCTCCTCGCGCATTCCAGCCTGGGTACTGCTCTTCGAGGCGGGCTAGCGTTTCTTGGGTGTAGTATTCGTGGCCGGGGGGCGGAAAGCGGAAGAGTGCTCGTTCGCGCGCCGAAAGCCGGCCGATAAAGGCCCGGAAGTGATCTTGCATCCCTCGGTTGGTAAAGCTGCTCACACCCTCCCAGTAGTGGTCGGCGCGGCCGTAGATCCGGGTGGCGGAATAGCGCTGCCCTTCGCTGCCCTTGAACACGGTCGCCGAGTGCCAGAGATGGGTGTTGAAGATCATGATCGTGCCCGCCGGTACGGTCAGCAAAACCCGCTTGCTCAAATCCTGGCCATAGGGCTTGGGCACGATCTGCATCGGCGCTTGGTTTTCGTCCACGGCTTCGGGGAAATACCAAGTGCTGATCTGCCCGTAGCGCCGGTCGGCTGTGGGCGGCAGGAGCGAGTTGTTGCCATTGTCGATGTGCAGCCTCGGCTGCTCAGCTCCGGGGTCGGGGTAGCGCGCCCAGTTGTGGGCATAGCGGAAGAAGATGTCCTCGGTGTCGAGCACTCGCTGGACGAACTCGATGAGGTCCCAGTCGAGGATGAATTCATTGAAGAGCATATCGGCGTAGGGAAAGTCGTCCCTTAAGAGCCGCCTTTCGGGCGGCTCGGCGGCGATCACTTCCCAAGGAGGAAGGGTCCGGCGGATGCCCTCGGCGATCTGGGCTCGGCGTTTCTCTGGATAGAAATCTTCTACTACGACAAAGCCCTGTTCTACAAAAGTCTGGAAATGATAGTCTGTTAGTTTCATGCTCCCTCCTCCGCTGCGTTTTCGTTTGCGTTTAGATTATACGGTCAAAGCTACTCCGTGCCTATTGCAGGCCGCCGTCCGTATTGCCAATATACATTGACATTTGCCCTCTAACCGCGAGGAATGCCATGAGCGCTACCTATAATTACGAAGTCGTCGCACACTGGGGCTTAGGTCCCCAAGGCCGTCCCATGGGCGGCGTGGTGCCTGGAGTGGCCACCGATAGCCAAGGCCGGGTCTTTGTGGGCCGCCGTCACCCTCCCGCCCTGCTGGTCTATGACCGCGACGGGGCCTACATCGACACTTGGGGAGCTGACCTGCTGGAGAACCCCCATCTCCTGTGGGTTGACGGCGAGGACCAAGTGTACGCGGCCGACACCGACGACCACACCATCCGCTGCTTCAATCCGCAGGGGGAAGTGGTCCATACGTGGGGCACGCCGGGCGTGCCGGGCGCGCCCGACCAGCCCTTTAACCAGCCCACCAAAGCCATGCGCGGCCCTTCTGGGGATTTGTACGTGGCCGACGGGTACGGCCAATACCGCATCCACCGCATTTCGGACGCGGGAGAGTTGCTCCATTCGTGGGGATCTGCGGGCACGGGTCCGGGTCAATTCGCCTTGCCCCACAGTTTGTGGGTGGACCGCGACGAGCGCGTCTGGGCCGTTGACCGCGAAAACAACCGCATCCAGCGCTTTGACTCCGAGGGCCGCTACTTGGACGAGTGGACCGACCTAGAAATGCCCATGGATCTCTTTATCACCCCGGACAATACAGTGTACATAGTCGAGGCTCGGTCACGCGTCAGCATCTTCGATATAGAGGGGCAGTTGTTGGCCCGCTGGGGTGAGGATGGCTCGGCCCCGGGTCAATTCGCCGACTCTCCGCACAGCATTTGGGTAGATGAGGAAGGCTCGCTGTACACCGGCGAAGTAGCTACCCTGCACGATAGGGTGCAGAAGTTCCGCCGCGTTTAGAGGCTCTGGTTTTCTACGACCGCAGGTACTTGCAATCTAGGCGTGCCACCTCTAGTGGATTCTTGCCCGATTTCCCTTGGATTCGAGTACTGGCACCCAGTACAATGAGTACTTCTGCCGAGTCCACTTGACCTTCATAGGTCGCGCGATGCAACGGGGTCCGGCCCTTGGTGTCTTGGGCATTTAAGTCAGCGCCGTAGTCGCTCAGCAACCAGAGGGAATCAACCTCTCCTCTTTCCGCAACTAGGTGGAGGGGTGTGCGTTTGCTCGTCGTTTCAGCGTTGACGTCGGCACCGCGTTTGAGCAGCCATTCCGCACAGGCGAGCGACCCGGCTCGGGCGGCCCAATGCAGGGGCGTCATATTCGCTTCTCCCACAAACGAGGCTAGGTCTAAGTCTGCGGCACATTCTCGCACGCGATCGAGGTCGTCCAAGGCGCAGGCGGAGAGCACGTCATAGTGCGCGCCCCACTCGATCAGTACGCGCGCAGTCTGGCGCTTCCCGCGAATCCATTCGGAGCCACCGGGGGCAACCGCCTCCTGCAGGGCGGTATTTCCGCGCTCGCCATTTCCCTTGAATTTCACTTCCGGGTCGGCACCATATTGCAACAAAAGCTTTGTCAGTTCTGCGCCGTTGCGGGATGCTGCTGCCCAATACAGGAGTGAGATATTGTCCGGCCACCCCGTGTGGGGTTTGAGGATCGAGACACCAGCAGCGTCGGCGGCACCGGACTTGAAGACATGGCGGAGATTCTCGATGCACGTCCCGGTCCAAGCGGCCTCGTGTAGGCAGTTGTAGCCCGTTTCGGAGATGAGCATTGGGACGCCGTGGTCTAGCAGGAACTTGGTCGATGGGGCGCATCCTCGCATTGCAACCGTGGCGCGGATGAGTAGCGGTCCCACCGATTGCAGTAAGGCAGGTTCCCGCCGCACCAATTCGGCCATGTGGCCGATGTCGCAAATCCCGGCCCACCTGTCGACCATAGTACGTCCACCTTTTCGCTGGCGCTCTGCCGGCGAGGCCGCAGCCCGAATGAACTCGAGCTGGGTGGGAGTTAGCCGCCATCTCTCCTTGGGGATCGTGGGTGGTTCGCCCTCTGGTTCATCATCTGTAAAGGCCTTGGCGAAGAAGAAGTCTGCCAACTTCTCGTCGCTCATGTCGGCCATGTTCAGGGGCATGACCTGAGCAGTCATAGCGATCTCCTTGCAGATAGTGCAGTTGGTTACAGTTTCGAAATCCGCAGTCCTCGATACTTTGCACCCGTGCGCTGGACCTCGAGCCAGATGAAGATCGGAAACTCCGGTTCAAAGGGATGGCTCAGTTCCACGTCGCCGGTGGAGACAGTGAAATTGGACCCATCCACCGTGCAGACGACGTCGTACCATTTTCCAATCTGCATCTGGAGGTCGGCAGCTACTTCCCGCTGCCAAGGGCCGTAAATTCCGGATTCATCGAAGAATTTGCGTCCGCTGTCTATCTGTATCGTATGCGGCTCGTCGTCGTCGAGGGCGACTAGCACATTGTAACCGGCGGCATCCACGAATCCCACCATCTTGCCGTCTCCGTGTGACCGCTCTAGGGCGGATACTTCGTAGCGGAGTTGAAACGGCTCATCGATGACGATTTCCGAGATCGCGAAATGTATTCGCTCGGAGGTTGGGCATACGATCTGTCCATCCTGAACCGTCCACTGGTCGGATAGCGCCCACCACCCCTTCAGGGTTGTGCCGTCGAAAAGCTCGGCGCTATCGCCCTCGATTATATGCCACCGGCCTTCTTTGGTTAGCTGTCTCACGCGGTCGGCGTCGCCCATCTCCATAGCCGTGGTCAGATTGGTCAGTTTGGCCTCGCTGCTATCGCGGGGTGCGCCCGGATCTGGACGCTGGACGGACGGGGCCACCTGTGCGCTGGCCGTAATTTCCGGGAGCGACACCAAGGACACTAGCAGGACGAGCGTGCCGATGCCGATCGTGCGCCAGAAGAAGTGGAGCCAGCCCGAACGCCGACGACCGTACAGGAAGTTGAGCAAAAAGACGATGGCCAGTAAAGCGGTCACCCTGACAGCGATGTGCAGACCCAACAGAATAGACTCCACAGTGGTTTCCTTTCCGGGGGACTAGTTCAGGCCCGTGCTTTCACAGTGAATGTGAACTGCGGACCGATCCGCCCCATGGTTGTGGGGGTTATAAGACACCTGAACAAAAAGATAGTATTCATTTGTGCAGTAGTCAAGCTATTTGGCCGCTTTTGCGCAAAACCTTGCTTGAGGCTGGACAAAACCAGAACTTTCATCAGCACTCCGCCGCAATCCGTTAATTCTGACCGGGAAGATGATATGGAAATTGTGAGGTATCCAGACAGCCGCATTGAGGTGCTCGACGAGCGCTTCGCCAAGTACAAGCTGGCCAATGCCGCCCTCGAAATGCTTTGGACCGGAGGGCGCTGGCTCGAAGGCCCCGCGTGGTTTGGCGACGGCCGCTATCTACTGTTCAGCGACATACCCAACAACCGCATTCTCAAGTGGGAAGAAGAGACCGGGGAGGTCTCGGTCTTCCGCAAGCCATCGAACAACACCAACGGCAACACGCGCGATCTCCAAGGGAGATTGCTGTCGTGCGAACACGACGCGCGCCGAGTCACGCGGACGGAATACGATGGTTCGATTACTGTGTTGATGGATCAGTTCGAGGGCAAGCGGTTGAACGCCCCCAACGACATTGTGGTGAAGTCTGATGGATCAATCTGGTTTACGGACCCCGGTTACGGCATTCTGATGGACTACGAGGGACATCGGGATACGTTCGAGAATGCCGCCAATGTGTACCGCCTCGACCCGGACAGGGGGGAAGCGACGGTGGTGGCCGGAGACTTCCAGCGGCCCAACGGCCTTTGCTTCAGCCCGGATGAGTCGCTGCTCTACATCGTCGATACCGGGCGCTCCGACGGCCCCGAATACCCCACCCACATCCGCGTTTTCGATGTCCACGGCGACCGCCTTGCGAACGGGCGCGTGTTCGCGGACATGGGGATTGGCTCGTCGGATGGGGTCCGCACCGATGTGGATGGCAACCTGTGGTCGGGGGCCTGCTGGGGGGGCGAGGGCTACGACGGCGTGCACTGTTTTGCTCCCGACGGCACCTTGATCGGCAAGATCCACCTGCCGGCACCCTGCGCCAACCTCTGCTTCGGCGGCGCGAAAAAGAACCGGCTGTTTATAACCTGTTCGCAGTCGCTGTTTTCGGTGTACGTCGAGACGAACGGGGCTCAGAAACCATGATGACCCCAACAGACGCCATTCCCATTCTTATCGGCGAGCACTGGATAACGCCGGAAGTCGAGGACCACACACCGGTGTACCGTCCCGCCACTGGAGAAGTGATTGGACGCGCGCCGCAGTGCGACCGCGCCGAAGTCGATCTAGCGGTGGAGGCCGCGAGCCGGGCCTTTGCGGGCTGGTCGGCGACGCCAGCACCGGAACGGGCGCGGGTTTTGTTCCGCTACCGCGAGCTGCTGGAGGAGCAGTTCGAGCATCTGGCCGAGATCCTCTGCCGAGAGAACGGCAAGACTCGCGAGGAGGCGCGGGGCGACGTGCGTCGCGGTATTGAGGTCGTCGAGCTAGCCTGCGGTATTGGTCAGATGGCCAAGGGCGAGGTATTGCCGGAGTTGGCCGCTGGCATTGACGGTGCTGCCACGCGCGAGCCAGTGGGGGTGTGCGCCGGTATCACGCCGTTCAATTTCCCGGCCATGGTGCCCATGTGGATGTATCCGCTGGCCATCGCCTGCGGCAATTGCTTCGTGCTGAAGCCGAGCGAAAAGGTGCCGTTTACGGCCAACCGCTTGGCAGAACTGTTCATTGAGGCGGGACTCCCGCCGGGAGTGCTGAACGTCGTGCACGGTGGTCGGGATGTGGTCGAAGCCCTCTGTCGGCACCCCGGCATTGCGGCGATATCCTTCGTCGGTTCGTCGCCGGTGGCGCGCCGGGTGTACGAGCTGACCGGGCAGACGGGAAAACGCTGTCAGGCGGCGGGCGGAGCCAAAAACGTGCTCCTCGTCATGCCTGACGCGGTCGAGTCCGGCCTGTTCGGTGAGGCGGCCGCGGCAGACCCGACGCTGAACGCGGTTATGCACTCTGCCTTTGGCTGTGCCGGTCAGCGCTGCATGGCTGGCTCCCTGCTGATGGGCATCGGCGATGCTAGCGACGGTCTGCGTGACCAACTGGCCTCTGCTATGGATACGATGACGGTGGGGGATACGCTGAGCGACGATGTGGACATGGGGCCGGTCATTGACGGTGCCGCTCGGCAGCGCCTTGTCGGCCACATCGCCGGTGCTGCCTCGGCGGACCTATCTGTGGTGCGCGACGGGCGCGAAGGCGTGCCAGAGACCGGCTTCTACGTCGGGCCGACTCTGCTCGACGGCGTGAATCCCGGTCATGGCTTGTTCGCGGAGGAGCTGTTTGGCCCGGTCTTGGGGCTGATGCGGCCCGAGACGCTGGACCAGGCGATTGACTGGATCAACCGCATCCCGTACGGCAATGCGGCGACTATTTTCACCCGCGATGGGGGTGCGGCTCGTACCTTTACGCGCGGCGTGGAGTGTGGGATGATTGGCGTGAACGTGGGCGTACCGGCGCCTATGGCCCTGTTCTCATTTTCCGGCTGGGATCAGTCGTTCTTCGGCGACCTGCACGTGCAGGGGACCGAGGGAATTCTATTCTACACGCGGCAGAAGACGGTGTTGTCGCGGTGGCCTTGAGGTAGCTAATGGAAAACAAAATCGAAGAAGCGATCGTCGCCGAGGTTGAGGCGCGGTCCGAGGCTTGGGAAAACCTGCTCGTGCTGGCCGACGACATCGGCATGCGCGTAGCCGGCAGCGAGGGGGAGGTCCAAGCCCGGGACTTCCTGTTGCAAACCTTTCAGCGCTATGGACTCGATCGCGTCCACTTGGAGCCGTTTGAGTATCGAGCTTGGCGGCCGCATCGCGAGGAGTTGACCGTGGTAGCCCCGGAGGCAGGGCGCTCGATCCCGTGTCGGTGCGGAGGGCTGTCGCCTTCGACCCCAGAGCAGGGGGTGGAAGGCGAGGTCGTGTTTCTTGAGCGCTGCGACGCCGAGGAGTTGGCGCAGCGGGCCGACGAGGTGCAAGGTCGGATCGCGGTGGCTCCCTACTATCCTTTTGCCCGCCAGTTGAAGACGCCCTTGGCAGCGCGCTTTGGCGCTTTGGCGCTGCTTGAGCACCGCAACTACGCCGGTGCCTTGCAACCGGCTCGCACCTGTTGCTTCCAGCGGGTCGGCGACTTGCCGGTGGCCTCGATCAGTCTTGAAGACGCCGAGTACCTAAAGCGTCTGCAGCAGCGGCGTGGACCGGTGCGGCTGCGGTTGATCCTCGACAGCCGCATTGAGCCTAAGGAGTCGTGGAATGTGGTCGGCGAGTTGACCGGGACTGAGCATCCGCAGCAGGTCCTAGTCTGCGGCGGCCACTACGACACTTGGCACGTGGGTCCCGGCGCTATTGACAATGCCGCGGGCGTGGTTGCCGTGGTTGAAGCGGCGCGCGCCCTCGCCGTGCACCGCGAACACCTGCGGCGCACGGTGCGGTTCGTGGCCTTTGGGGTCGAGGAGTCAGGGCTGGTCGGGTCCTGGGCGTACACGCAGCGCCACGCCGGGGAACTCGACGACACTTGGCTGATGATCAACAACGATGTCGGCGGCCGACCCTCGGGGCTGGGAATTGCCGGGGCCGAGGATCTGCTGCCGTTCCTGGAGGCGGTGGCGAGCCGCGTGCGCGTGGATGGGCTCGAAAGGCCCTTTGGCGCGTCCTGCGGTACGACGAGTTGGGGTTCGGACCACTTCCCGTTCTTCGCCCACGGCGTGCCCACTGTGGGGCTGGGCACGGAGTCGGTATGGCCCGAGGATCGCTTCTATGGCCACAGCCGAGCCGACACCGCGGACAAGGTCTATCCCCAGGGCCTGAGCGAGTGCGCGGCGATCAACGCGCGGGTACTGTTTGAGATGGCCAACTTAGACGAGCGTCCGGCGCGGCGGCGCACGCGGGAGGAGTTGGAAGCCTCCTTTGCCGACACGCCGCTGGCGGAAGCTGTCGAACTACTCGACTTGTGGCCGCCGGAGCGGGCGCTGGCGCGGTATTTCGAGGGGGGATGAAGCGGCTGCTCAGCCCAAGTCCAGATTGAAATCCGCGGGGTCGAGGCCACTGTCTTCGGCCAGTCCCCGCAGGCTGATCAAGACATCCTCGGGCATGACAATACCCCCGGCTAGCGCTTGCTCCCGGTTGTTCCACTCGATCTCGCCCGGCAGGAAGATGGTCCCGCCTTTGGCTGGCGACGCGCTCTTGATCTCTTTGCACATGACGTCCATGCGGGCGTGGAAGTCCTCCAGCGGCATCATCGCGCCGACGTCAATGGCGAGAAAGGCATGACCTTGGTTTGAGGGCTCGTCCGTGTCTGCGACCCAGCTCTGGACGCTGCTCATCATCGCTGCGCCGCTAAGGGTCGCTGTTAGCAACTCCACTAGCACGGCCAACCCGTACCCTTTGTGTCCGGCCATGGGCAACTGCGCTCCTTTTTCTGGAAACTCGGTGGGATCGGTCGTTGGGATGCCCTCTTCGTCCACCAGCCAGGTGTCGGGAATGCTGCGCCCTTCGTTTTTGGCCGCGAATATTTTGGTCGCGGCAACCGCGCTGGTGGCGATGTCGAGCATGACGGTGCGGTCGGTGCCGGTGGGTGCGGCGTAGGCAATCGGGTTGGTTCCTAAAACCCGGCTCTTGCCGCCCGGCACGGTCATGCAGGGTTCCACATTGCACATGGACAGACCGAGCATGTCGTTTTCGGCGATCATGTTGGCGTAAAACCCGGCGGCACCGTAGTGACTGCTGCCCCGGATGCCGATGTAGCACATGCCGCTTTGGCGGGCTTTGGCAACGGCCAATTCAACGGCGCGGTAAGAGATGGAGGGCGGCATGCCGTCGCAGGCGTCGATAATGGCCCAAGAGGGTCCTTCGGCGACGATTTTCTCCTTTGCGGTTGCAGTCAGACGGCCGCGCCGCGCATTCTGCATCAGGCCGCGAATCTGCCGAGTGCCGTGCGTGAAGGTGCCCCAAGTGTCGGTGGTGACGAAGACGTGGGCGCTTAGTGCGGCGTCTTCTTGGCTGAGGCCGGCTTTGACCATGGCGGCGGTGCAAAAGGCCTTCAGGTCGTCCGGCTGGATATTTTGGCGGGTAGATTCAGTCAATGGATTGGCTCCTTTTTAGTTGGTGCGTGATTCGCGCCTAATGGATAAAGAGATTTTTGGTGGCCTAGTCAAGGAGGGGTGCCGTTTGTTGTTGCCGACGTTACAACGGAGCCGCTCCTTGACTAGCGTCCAAAAGGGCCTTTTAATGCCCTCCACATTGATTACTTGCATAACGCTAGGAGACAAAGCTTATGAACGGTAGTGTGGGACTTGAGCAGTACGTGACGATGGAAGAATACCTCAAGGGTCGGCGCTGCATTATCACCGGCTCCAGTGGGACGATTGGAAAGCTCTTTGCGGCTTTTATCGCCTCGCGCGGCGGGATCCCCATTATGGTAGATGTGGTTCCGCAAGAAGAGACTGAGGAGGCCGTCGCGTCCTACGGTGGCGAATACAGTGCCCATCGCGTGGACCTCAGCGACGTTGTCCAGATCAAATCCTTTTACGCTGAGATAGCCGAACGGTACGACGGCCTCGACCTGCTCATCAATAACGCCGGGCTGCTCAGCGAGGTAAAGTTACTCGACATGACTGAGGACAACTGGGACCGCGTCCTCAATGTAAATGCAAAAGGCGCTGCCTTTATGAGCCAAGGCGCGGTCGGCTTGATGCAGCATGGCAGCGGCGACCGGCAAATCATCAACATTGTGTCGCTGGCCGCCTTGGTGGGCGGGCTATACGTGGGGGCACCCTATGTGTGCAGCAAGGCGGCCCTGCTCGGTCTCAGCCGCAACTATACGGTGCAGGCAGGCAAGGAATTCGGGATTCGCGTCAATTCCATCAGCCCGGTCATTGTCAGCGGCCAGATGATTTCCAACACGCCGCGCGAAGCCATTGACGGGGTCAAAAACCTAATGAAGGTGTGGAATCAGGAAGTCCCCCCTATGCACCTGCTCTATGTTTTTGAGATGCTGTGCAGAACCCCGTCGATGACGGGTAAAAACATCGTCCTCGACGGCGGCATTCTGCTGGAGTAGGCATGACTGCTGACCGCCGGCGACGTGCGCATGCTTGTGGCGGTGCGCCCAATGGCGTTACATATTTGAAATATTAGGTGGTGTTACCCATGCACAGTTCAACACTCGGCGATAGCGATTTTGAGATACTTGTCAGCGGCCAACCGGTCGCGCTGGCAGAGTACTTTCGCGGCTTTACCAATACCAAGAGGCTGGGGGTGCTAGCGCCCAATCGCCTCGAAGGTATCGGGGCTGTTAATTTGATCATGGCCCACGTAACGGCCTTTTACAATACCTACCGCGCCACGGGCGAGGATTTCTTCGCGTACCCCGATAACTTCACCTTCCAATCGCGCGAGCCCAAGGCAGCCTACGGGATGTTCGACATCTGGCCAGAGCACAAGGACGTGTTGGTCGGCACGGATGCGGTCGAGCGGCTCAACGCGATTACTGACCGCGGCGTCAACATCCTGCTCGTGCCCGACGGACCTCCGGCTCCGCGCGAGTACCAGCGGCAGCAGGTAGCTGCATCCGAGCGGCTTATCGAAACCTGCTATGCGTATTCGGCCACAGGTGCGGTCGCCGATCCCGACTTGGTCATCCGCTGTCCAGTAGATCCGCTCGCCGATTGGTGTCAAAGGGTCTGCGACTCCGTGTCCGATAGCGAGCGCGAAGAAGGCTGGCAGGGCCAAGGTCCCGTCCTCGAACAATCTTTCCGCCGCATCAGTCGGCAAGAGGCGCTCGCTCGCCTCGCCTAAGACCAAAGGAGCTTTCCATGACCGCTCTCCACGCCTCCGAGTTAAGCGCCGAAGAACTCGACCAGTTTCAAGAGCAGGGCTACGTGCGCCTCGGCCACGTGGCTTCCCACGAGGAGATCGACGGACTCTGTCGGCGCATCGACCAGATCATGCTCGGCGAAGTGCGCTACGACAACATGCTCATGCAGCTATGCCCTTCGGCTGGCAATCCCGAGCTTTCGCGGCAGACCAAGGAGTTTAAGGGTTCCTCGCTCAAGTACCGCAAGATTCAGGATCTGGAGCGGGATCCGCTGTTCTTGGATTATATTCAAAAGCCGCTCTTCCGCGACTTAACCGCCAAAATCGTCGCCGCGGAAATCTCGATTTTTCGCGCCATGTTTTTCAACAAGCCCGCCGAGCAGGGCGTCCTGATCAACTGGCACCAAGACGGCGCTGGCGGC
This sequence comes from Gemmatimonadota bacterium, assembly GCA_028875345.1. Classification (GTDB taxonomy): domain Bacteria; phylum Latescibacterota; class UBA2968; order UBA8231; family UBA8231. Next base: position 10,604 of record JAPPEG010000159.1, on the reverse strand, counting down.
TGGCAACTGAGCATTCCCCCCAAGGTCACGGTGTGGACCGCGCTCGACGACACGTGCGTTGCCAACGGCTGCCTGCAAATTATCCCCAGCTCGCACCACACCATGATCCCCGAGACGGGCGATCAGCTCTCAGAGGACGAGCGCGCGCAGCACGCCCCGGATGAGAAGCGGCTGTATTTGGAAATGGAAAAAGGCGAGGTGGTGCTTTTGCACAACTGGACCTTGCACCGCTCGGAGACGAATAACACCAATCGCCCGCGCCGCGCGTTCAGCGTCTGCTACATCGACGCGGCTACCCGCCAAAAGACCTCGGGCCACGCCTTTCCCCGCGTCTTCCCGACCTACCAGCCTATCAGTGGTAATTGATAAAGGCGACCTTGTGCTCGGTGAAGAACTCGATCCCAGTGTCGCCCGATTCCGGGATCCCGTGCCCGGAAGCCTTCACCCCGCCGAATGAGAGTTGGGGCTCGCGGTAGGCCGTCATCATGTTGACGTGCGTCAGCCCCACGTCGGTCTCATCTAAAAACTGAAAAGCCCGCCCAATGTCTCGCGTGAAAATGGACGACGCCAGCCCAAACTCCACGCCATTGGCGATCTCTAGGGCCTCGGAGAAATCCTCTGCTACCATTACGCACAACACCGGGCCGAAGATCTCTTCCTGAGCGATGCGCATCTGCGGCTGGACGTTGGTAAAAACAGTCGGCGCAATAAAACACCCTTTGTCGAGTCCGTTGTCGGTCAGGCGCTCGCCGCCGTGCGCGATGCAGGCTCCTTCTGCTTTGCCGATCTCGATGTAGGCTTCGATGGTTTCGAGCTGGTCTGTGCCGCATACCGGCCCCATATCCACTCCATCCTCGGTCCCATTTCCCACGCGGATTTGCTTGACGCGCTCTAGCACCTTGTCGGTGAAGGCTGCGGCGATCTCGCGCTCGGCAATGGCCCGGCTCGTCGAAGTACACCACTGTCCGGCGCAGGCGTAGGCTGCCTTGACGACGGCATCCGCTGCCATGTCGAGGTCGGCGTCGGCCAAGATAACTGCGGGATTTTTGCCGCCCATCTCCAGTTGCGTGCGGATGATCCCTTGGGCGGCGCGCTGCTGAATGCCCCTGCCCACTTGGGTCGAGCCGGTAAAGGAAATCGACTGCACCAATGGATGCGTGATCATGGTTTCCCCGACTGTACTGCCCCCGCCGCAGACGAAGTTCAGCACGCCCGGGGGCAGTTCAGCCTCGGCAAAAATATCGACGAAAGCCCGCCCGGCTCCGGGCGTCAGGCTCGCCGGTTTGAAGACGATGGTGTTGCCGCTGATCAGCGCTGGCGTACACTTGCGCCCCGGCACGTTGAACGGAAAGTTCCAAGGGCTGATGATCGACGCCACTCCGAGGGGCCGCCGCACGCTGTAGGCAAACACCCCAGCTTGCGCCGAGGGCGCGGTCTGGCCGCACATGGAGATCCCTTGGGCGATCTGGAACTCCATCTCGCGCACCGCCGACCCTATTTCGGTGCGCGCTTCGTCGAGCGTCTTGCCATTTTCTGCGGTGAGGATGGCGGCGATTTCTTCGGCCCGTCCTTTTAGCACTCCAACTGCACGCGACAAGTACTCCGCCCGCTGGTACACGCCCATGTCGGCCCACGCTGGAAATGCCGCGTGTGCTGCTTCGATGGCCTGTTCGGCGTCGGCGGAGGTGCCTTGGGGCCACTCGCCGGTTACGTGTTCTAGATCGGCTGGATTGCGCTGGGCAAAGGTCTTTCCCTCCGAGGCTCCAACCCACTGGCCGTTGATGTAGTTTTGAGGTTTCATAGTAGCTCCAGTTAAAAGTGATGGCGGCTCAGGACCACAGCGGCACTCCGGCAGGCAGCGCGGCGGCGATGGCTTCTTCATCTAGATCGACGCCCAAGCCAGGGCCGTCGGGTACGTCGATATACCCCTGCTGAATTGGGTTCTTGATATCGAGCATGGTGCCCCACAGCGGGATGTTGCGCGAGTGGTGTTCTAGGGCGAGGAAATTGGGCAGGGTGGAACAGATATGCACTGCGGCCATGCCCGTAATTGCGCTCCGCATGTAGTGGGGGGCTACCGACATGTGATACATCTCGGCCAGTTCGGCGATGCGGCGGATTTCAATGGCGCCGCCGCTGTGGGGGATGTCCGGCTCTAGCAGGTCGCAGGCCTGTTGTTCCATTAGCTCGCGGAACATCTTGGCTCCGTAAAAGATCTCGCCGGTGCAGATCGGCGTTTCGGTCTGCTGGCAGATTTTGGCCAAGGCGGCGACATTGCCCCACTCCCAGCGGATGGGATCCTCCAACCACAGCAGGTCGAGGTGCTCCACGTCTTTGCAAATGCGCAGGGCGTCGGCCAAGTTGAAGGAACCGTGCAAGTCGATGGATAAGTCGATGTAAGGGCCAATCGCTTGGCGCAGGCTTTCGATGGTGGTGACGATGTGGTGGTGTTGCCGGCGGCTGATGGAGCGGTCGTACGCGTCGAGCTTCCAAGGGTTGGGCACATCGAGATCGAACTTGATTGCGGTGTATCCTTCGGCCACTACCTCTTTGGCCATGGACACGTAGGCGCTGGTTTCGTACACCGGATCCAATTGCCCGCTGGCCCGCGTCTCCTGCCAGCGCCGTGCGTAGTCCTCCCGCGTCCAGTGCGCGCCCGAATGGCAGTCGCAGTACACGCGGATGCGGTCGCGCAGTTTGCCGCCCAGTAGCTCGTGCATGGGTGCGTTTAGCTGCTTGCCGCGGATGTCCCACAGGGCGATTTCCACGCCAGCGCCGCGGCCCTGCATCTGCCACAGGTGGTCGTAGTGCAGTTGATTGATGTTGGTCGGGTCGCGGCCGATGAGCATTCGTTTGAGCTGCCCGATGGGCCCCCCAGCCCACTCGCCGAGGCCGACAATGCCTTCGTCGGTGAAAATTTTCAGCAAGGACCAGTGGCGATTTTCCGCGCCGAGGGAGGGTGTAACTTTAATGTCGGTGATCTTCATGGTCTCTCTTTCGTTGGCAAACATAGAAAGCGCGACTTCGGATGTGCACGAAGGCGCTTATCGGGTGGGTATTTCATCCGTCCACGATCTCCAATATAGAGCCGTCGGGCTGAATCCGCCGCCTTTCCGCCTCGACCCCCTCAAACCATGTCTCCAACGCTCCGAGCATCCGGCTCGCGCGCTCCGGCTCATCCGTCGCCATGTTGTTTTGTTCCAGCGGGTCGTCGTCAATATTGTAGAGCTCCAAATCAGCCGGCGGCGGGACAATCAACTCGGGATCCGGCTCGCTCATCAGCTCCGTCACTTCATCGGGGTGGTATTTGTATTGGATATCCACTTCCACGTAGCGCTCCATCACGCGCTTATCCGCATCGGTCTTGGGCTTTTGCGCCAACTGGGGACGGACCAGCTTCCACGGCCCCTCGCGCATCGCCGCGTTGATCCAGCCGACGGGCTGAAATTGGTTGAGTTGCCAAAATCGCGCCGGAGCGTCATCGCCGGCACCGCGCAACACTGCCGCGGCGTCGCGCCCGTCGAGGGCCCGCCCGCCGGGCCGCTCGATACCGCACAACCCGGCTAATGTCGGCAACCAGTCCATACCGTGCACCAACTCGTCGATCTGCCGCCCGCCCTCCAACCCGCCGCGCCAGCGCACGATCATCGGCACCCGGATGCCGCCCTCGTAAACCGACCCTTTCTGCCCGTTAAAGCCGCAATTGTAGCGCCGCGTATCCGTGCTCATCCCCTCGGGCACTTGGTCGGGCCGCAACCCGAACGCCGGTCCGTTGTCGCTGGTGAACATCAGGATCGTATCGTCGGCCAGCCCCAGCGCATCCAAGGTTTCCGCGATTCGTCCGACGCCTCGATCCATGATCTCGTTCATCGCGTAGGTAATCGCCACACCCGGGCTCATCCCCGCGTCGAGATAGGGCTGCACCGCCTCGTCGGGGGCCTGCAACGGCGAATGCGGCGCATTGTACATCATGCAGAGCAGAAAGGGGTCCTGCCGGTGCCGCGTGATAAAATCCACCGCCTCGTCGGTGAACACATCGGTCAAATAGCGCCCGTCCGCGGTTTCGCGCCGCCCGTTGCGCTCGACCCACCAGTCAAAATAATCCATCCACCCGCCGCGAAAGCCCAAAAACTCATCGAAGCCGCGTGCGTTGGGATGATAGCGATCGTCAAACGCGCCATTGTGCCACTTGCCGATCAGCCCCGTCGCATACCCCGCGTGTTTGTACGCATCGCCGATGGTCACCTCGTCGAGCGCGATGCGGTCCATCCCGCGCACCTCCATCGGTGTCAACGCACCAGTGCGGTGCGGGTAACGACCCGTAAGAAGCGCCGCCCGCGACGGCGAGCAGGCCGGCGATCCGGCGTAGTGTTGGGTCAGACAGACCCCCTCGCCAACCAGCGCGTCGAGATGGGGCGTGCGGGCCGGGCCGTCGTTAAAAATGCCGAAATCGCCATAGCCCATGTCGTCGGCGACGATAAGAATCACATTGGGTCGTTTTGGCATTGCGATTATCCTAAGTGTACTCGTGAAGTACTGCGGCTCGTAGTCCCACAGCGGCAGGTTGTCGAAGCAGGAGTCCGGTGTACGCAGCACCGACATAGTCGAGGGCGACGGAGCCGGCCGAACCCTGCACTAGCCGTCGTTTATTTAGTAGACCTAGTAGACCACCGAAATGGTTTTCTGCGCCCTTTCGTCGCCGACATCGCCTTCGACCAAAATCTCGAGAATATAGAGGCCTGGCGCGACGCGAGACCCCGCGCTGTCGCGACCATCCCAACTGAATTGATGCTGGCCGGCGCGGCCGTCCTCGCCGCGGGCGTAGACGGCGCGACCGGCCAGATCGTAGAGGCGCAGCCGCAAGGGACGCGATTTGAGCACGTTGACCAGGTCGACCGAGAGCTGCAATAGGTCGTTGACCCCGTCGCCATTGGGGGTAATCACCGGCGAAGAGAGCACCACGTTGGCGAAGAGATTGGGGCTGACGGGCAGGCTGACGACGTTGGTGTTGCTCTCGATTAGTTCGGAGGCGTTACCGGGGTCGACGCGCTGGCGCACGCTGTCTTCCTGGTTGCTGTCCTGGAGGAAGACGTCGAAGCGGGTCGATTGCCGGAAGACAGAAGATTCGAATTTCAGCTCGATGATCTGGTCGGAGCGGATGCGGTTGGGCAGGTGCAGCAGGAAGCCATTGGCGGTGGTGTCCATTTGCACGTCGAGGTCGGTGCCGTTGCGCGAAACGCTCATAAAGTGCACCGGCGCGGTCGACTCGACGGCGAGGCGGTCGAAACCGCTGGTGTTTTCGGGCCGCAGATAATAGGTGAATTCAGTCAGCACACCCGGTTGGGCCTGCTGGGGAAAGATCTCACCCAGTACGCGGCCGGCCAGCGGCTCGGTGAAGTTGGCGGCGAGGAAGTCTAGGGTGGCGGCGCGGTCGGGCGAGTCGGAGGTCATGCGCACGTCGATTTCCATGAAGCGGCGCGGCGAGGGCGAGAGGAAGGCCTCGCCAGAGAAGCTGTAGATCCGGCTCCAGGCGCTCCAGTCGCCGCCGGCGACGCGGGTGGTGTCGATGGGGCCTTTGAAACTGGGAATCAGCTTGTTGTACTTCCTCTCGGTGACTTCCTTGCCGTTTTTGTCGTGGTAGGTCAAGATCTCGGTGACCTCGTTGCCGGTGCGAGTGCGGATCTCGATTAGCGTCCCCGGCGGCTGCTCGCCGCCCCATTCTATCGAATTGAGGTTCTTGCCCTCACCCAGGTCGATAAGCGGCGAGCGGAAGCTGACCTGTTGGGGGAAGCCATCGCCGAAGATCTGGATCTCGTCGGTGGCTCCGCCGGCGCTGCAGCCGGGCACTTTGAAGCTGCCGCCCCTCACGCCCAGGCTCTGGAAGGAGAAGCAGCTAGTGTCCCAGAATTTCCAGAAGATGCGCATGTAGCGGGTAGGCTGCAGGTCGAAATGGTGGTCTACCAGCCCTTTGGACCGCTGGTGGCCGGGCGCTTCGCCCGAGAAGTGCTTGGTCCACAGGCGCGAGCCGTCGGGTGAGAGCGAGCCATCAGAGGTCATCAACTCGTAGAAGCGAAAGCCCCAGCGCCGCCGGGAGACAATGTGTCTGCTGGTGATGGCACCGCCAAAAAACGACTTCTCAACCACGCCGCCGATGACCCGGATCTGGTCGACCCAGTAGACAGCGCCCAGGTCGAGGACCATGTGCGAGAGAATATCATTGAGGCCTCGCCCGGCGCTGCCGGCTCTCCAGCCTAAGTAGAGGTCTCCATCGAAAAGGGCTCTGGCCTTGCCGAGGGGTTGCTGGTCAATCTGGGCGAGGTTGGTATTGACGTCGACGGCGCCCCCCCGTTCCAGCAGACCGAGAGCGATATTGTCGCCGATGGTCTCGACTTCGACCTCGACTAGGCGGGCGTCGGGCACCAGTAGTAAGGGTTCGAAGCGGATAAACTGCAGCGGCTCGGCGTCGATTTCCGCTATTTCGTAGGTCACCCGGTGGCGGGTGTTTTCCTTGAAGCGCGCCTTGGTGCGGTAGACGAGCGAGCCCTCGATGGGGGCGGCGATAACGTCGGTTTCGGGTTCGCCGGTCGAAATCAGCAGGTCGAAGAGCTCAAAGGGGGCTGCTGCTTCGTCGAAGACCAGGGTGACGCTGTGGGCCGAGACGGCGCGGCCGAGGTTGACTTCGAGAAACCAATTCTCGGCTTCAGCTTCTGGGTCGGGTGCCCAGCCGGTCGCCGGGTCGCCATCGATGGCGAAGCGGGCTAGGTTGAGGTTGGAGCCGGCGTTGCGGATGCCGCCGTCGAAGGCGTCCAAGTCGCGCACGGCGTCGGTCAGCCTTTCGATACGGGTGGGCTGGATCGCGCCCAGCGCCGTCAGGTCCACCGCGCCCAAGGGCAACTCCCACTGGCGCCAGTCGCGCGCCGAGTCGTAGCGCAACTGCTCGGCCGACAGGGTGGACCCGCACCAGAGCGCCAGAGCGGCAGTCGAAACAAATGCAGTGTAACGGATCTGTTTCATTGAAAGCCTCTCGAACTCTACGTCGCCAATTAGAGATAGAAAATTAATAAAGAGTCTCTTAGGGATGACACAACAATAACCTCATAACTTTGGAGACGATGGGAGCGGTGTTCATGTGGGGGCATCTCTTGTCTTGAGTCGCACAGCCAAAGCCTCGCCGCCGGCAGTTCGGCGATAGCGCTGGTGGCGACTAGTGGGCTTGTCGGGGAGAGTCATCTCGATCAGGCCAGCGTCAAGAGCCGGTTGCAGGTAGGATGTTCTGAGGTTTTTCCGGTCTGTGAGTAGCAGTGCCGCCAACAATTCAGCGCGGCTCATCTCCCCGGTCAGGGCTGCCACCAGCCGTTCAATATGCCCATTATCTTGGGGGGTATCTTGGGGGGTATCTTGACCTTTCTCTTTATTTTTCAATGACTTATCTTGTTGGGTGTCATGTATGGTATCTTGTTCGGTCGCCGCAAGAGAAACCCGCTCATGCACCGGCAGTCGCACACGAAACCAGGTCCGATCCTCATCGCTTTCGAAGATGGGTTCCGGGGAGCCGTTCTGCCGCATGGCCCGGAAGATTTTCGGCACGCCGGTTGAGCGAGCCTCGGCGAGGTCGAGTTCTTTCAGGAACTCACCAATACGCCGGTTCCGGTAGCGCCTGCTCACGGCCTGCCCCTCCTTGAAGTCATCCATACGGATGGAGCGGTCCGCACCGGGATAACTCAAGACCAGCAACTCTTCGCGGGTGATCCGAACTTCAACCGGCTCTCGCTCCTCGTATGAGCGATGGTAGATGGCGTTCACCAGCGCCTCTTCTATGGCACCAATCGGAAAATTCCAGGATCGCTCGGCCTCTGGCTTGTGGGGATACTTGACGACGGTTTCCTTCAGGTAGTTCCGCTCAATGTAACTGATCGCCTCGCTGAGAATGATGGACAACGGCCCGCGGAACTCCTTCTCCTCGAACTGATCGCCGCCCGGCCCATCGGGAAACCACACGACATCGATCTGGGTAGCCGGAAAAAACCTGTCTGGCCGCTCATTGAAGAACAGCAGACCGACGTTCTTCGGAAACATCGCCTCGGGTGGGCCGCCGACGATATTCAGGCGCTTGCCCAAGTCCTCAACAGATAGGCCCTCTGCTTCCGATGCCAGTTCGCTGCCGATTTCCCCGAGAAATTCACGGATCAGCCGATGGGACAGGTCATCAAGCGAAGCAGTCTGGCGATAGCGGTCGTCAAAAGGTACTGTGGCCGCCAGACTGAGCAGCTCGCGCTCGTCCTGGCCCTTGGCGCGAACCGTGCTGCTGTGTCTGCGAATGAAGTAGGCCCAATCGTTGCGCTCCGCACTCAGATTCACTTTGGCTTTGTAGGGTCGGGTTTCGCCGCCGGGCACCCAGAGGACGAGGATGGTCTGGCCATCCACATCGTAGGTCGCCGAGTTCGGGTGACACCAAGGTTGTATGGCCGAGTATCCCAAGTTCAGCAGTTCTTTCTGAATCGCCTCGACGGACTCCGGGTCAATGCCCGTTGGCGGCAGCACCGGACGGCCGTTCTGTTCCTCCACACCCAGCACGATGTAGCCGCCGCCTAGGTTGTGGAAGTCGTTGGCGAAGGCGCAAATGGTGTGCAGTACGCTCTGCGGATTCCAACCAGCTTTGTACTCGATGCGTTCGCCTTCGATGGTGCGCTGGCGCAGCAGGTGGTCGATGTTGATGGGAAGTTTGCCGGTCATAAGGCGTAACCTTAATGTCGGTGAAGTACAATCACAAGGCGTATTACTGCGTGCTCAGGCCGGCGAGTACCTCGCGGAAGCTGTTGAGACCTGCCTCTAGGTTCTCGATGATCTCTTCGGCGAGCTCGTCGGGTTCGGGCAGGTTGTCTAGGTCTGTCAGGCTTTCGTCCTTGAGCCAGAAGATGTCGAGGCTGGTTTTGTCGCGTGCGCTGATTTCTTCGTAGCTGTAGCTGCGCCAACGGCCTTCTGGTGCGTCATTTTCGTCCCAAGTCGCCTTGCGCTGGTGTCGGTTTTGCGGGTTATAGCAGTTGATGAAGTCCGACAGGTTCTCGAAGCGCATCGGGTTTTTCTTCAGAGTATGGTGAATATTGGTGCGGTAGTCGTAGTACCAGACTTGCTTGGTCCAGGGGTTCGGGCTGGCTTCGTGGTTGTCGAAGAAGATCACATTGGCCTTGACTCCTTGCGCGTAGAACACGCCGGTCGGCAAGCGCAGGATGGTGTGCAGGTCGGTGTTGTCCAGTAGCTTCTTGCGGATTGTCTCACCGGCACCGCCTTCAAACAGCACGTTGTCGGGAACGACGACGGCAGCACGGCCAGTGGTCTTGAGCATCGTGCGGATGTGCTGAACGAAATTGAGCTGTTTGTTCGAGGTCGTCGCCCAGAAATCCTGTCGGTTGTAGGTCAGGTCGTCGGTTTCCTGTTCGCCTTCCTCGTTCGTGAAGCTCATTGAGCTTTTCTTGCCGAAGGGCGGATTTGCGAGGACATAATCAAAGCGCTCTCCGCTATCGGCCACCAGCGAGTCATTGGGCGATATGGACACGCCACCGTCGATCTCGCCGATGTTGTGCAGGAACATGTTCATCAGGCACAGACGGCGCGTATTCGCGACGATCTCGTTGCCGTGAAACGCCTCGTGCTTTAGGAACGCCTTCTGATTCCTGTCTAGGTTGAAGTTGGCCGGGTTGGTGATGAAGTCGTAGGCGGCGAGAAAGAAACCGCCTGTGCCGCAGGCTGGGTCGGCGATGAGCGTGCCCGGTTCGGGGCGTACGCATTCGACCATAGCGCGGATGAGGGCTCGCGGCGTGAAATACTGGCCTGCGCCTGACTTGGTATCTTCGGCGTTCTTCTCAAGAAGTCCTTCGTAAATATCCCCTTTTATGTTGGCACCCATGGTCACCCATTCGGTGTCGTCCACCATGTCTATGAGGCGGAATAGCTTTGCCGGGTCTTGGATCTTGTTCTGGGCCTTGGTAAAGATCTGGCCCAGCATACCCGCCTTGGTACCAAGCTCGCGAAGCAAGGTGATGTAGTGTCCTTCGAGATCTGAACCTCTTTTCGACTTCAGGCTCTGCCAGTTGAATTCGGCTGGGATGCCGACGTCGCGGTTATGCGGTGGTTTAGCGTATTCATCGGCCATCTTGAGGAAGATTAGATAGGTGAGTTGCTCTAGGTAGTCGCCATAGCTCACCCCGTCATCGCGTAGGGTGGTACAGAAGCTCCAGACTTTGGAGATGATGGGAGCGGTGTTCATGCAGTCGTCTTTCTCTTTTTTCTAGTTTTCTTGGAGTGGTTGTTCTGTACAGCCTTCTCTCTTTCGGCCTTGATTCGGTCCAGAAGAACTGAGGCGGGTTCGTCGCGTGGGTCCTGTGGAACGAGTTGGCCGGTAAAGGCTTTCTTGAGGATAGATTGGCGCAGCATCTCCCCCTGCTTCAAAGCCGAGTCGATCTCTCGCTCTTGCCATTCGATCGCCGCGAATCGCTTCTCCAACAGGCGGACAATTTCTTGCTGTTCGGCTAGAGCGCAAAGTGGGAGCGCGATCTGAGCAAACTTGAATGCACTTAAATGATTGATTCCCACGCCGCCTGCAACTT
>JAPPEG010000359.1 GCA_028875345.1 Gemmatimonadota bacterium | reverse complement strand
GCGTGGGCGCAGTAGTTGGCGACGACAATATCGTCGTGGATCTCGCCGCTGCCGACCGCGTCTTGGCCCGCCGTGAAAAACGCAAAACTCATCCCTTCTTTACCGATATGCTGGCCCTACTCGGCGCTGGTGCCAAGGGCCTGCGCGCCGCCAAACAGGCTGCGGCGTACGCTGCGGATAAAGAACCCAATGGCAAGACCATCCACGCCCTCAGCAAGGTCCGCCTCCGCGCTCCCATGCCCAACCCGCGCAAGGTGTTCTGCTTGGCTGGCAACTACCAAGACCACATTGAAGAGGGTGGCGGCAAAATGGATGCCCAAGACAAGGAAACCCCACGCGTCTTTATGAAACCGCCAACGACTACTGTCATTGGCCCTGGGGACCGCATCCTCATTCCCCCGATCGCCAATAGCATCGACTGGGAAGGCGAATTGGCTGTAGTCATCGGCCGCAAGACCAAGGGCGTCAAAGCCAAGGACGCGCTCAGATACGTGGCCGGGTACACCGTTATGAACGATGTATCCGAGCGCGAGTTGGTCATCAAGAAGCGCACCGATAGCCGCCCACGCGACGAGTGGTTCGACTGGCTCAATGGCAAATGGCTCGACACTTTTGCCCCGCAGGGACCGTGGATCGTCACCTCGGACGAGATCAAGAATCCCCAAGTCCTCGATATCAGCACGTACATCAACGGCAAGCGCAAGCAACACAACAACACCGGCCAGATGCTCTATCCGGTCAATAGGATCATCGAGTACATCTCGGCGATTATCACCCTAGAACCGGGCGACCTGATCAGCACCGGCACCATATCGGGCGTCGGCGCGACCACCGGCACCTTTATGAAACCCGGCGACAAGGTCGAAATCGAGATTTCCGGGATCGGCGTACTCAAAAACTCGGTCGCCAAGAGCAAGAAATAACCCTTGGACTCAGCGTCTGCGACCACGGGCCAGGAAGGCGGGCTGCTCAGCCGCGCTTTCCTGGCCCTTTGTTTGATTTACTTTTTCGAGAGCTTTCTCGTCGCCCCCTTCCAAGCGCTCTTTCCCGTCTATATCGAAGCCGACTTGGCGCGGCCGCCGTGGTTTACTGGGTACCTGCGCGGCCTGATGCTGCTCTTAGGCGGCATATTTGCCGTGGTCGCCGGCCGACTCTGCGACCGCTTTGGCCGCAAGGCGACCTTGATGATCGGCCTCGTCGGCAGCGCATTCACCGGCTTGGTCTTTCGCACCGCAGACCCTTGGGGACTCTCGTGCTTGCTCTTGGTGATGGGCGCGGCTAGCGGCCCTTGGTCCACGGCTGGGCAGAGCATCCTTATCACCGCCGTCAGTCCCGCTCGACTCGGTTTGGGCGGTGCCCTCTACTTTCTCAGCAATACGCTTGGCAACGCGCTCGGCAGCTTTTGTACCGGCTTGGTCAAAACTGCCTATTCCTTTGCCCAGATCGGTGCTGTTATGAGCATTGGCATGGTCGCGGTAGTCGCCCTAGCGCTGGCGTTGTTGCCCGGCGACGCGCCTAGCTCGACCACTGCGCAGACGGCGCGCCTCAATACGTGGACGGCCTACCGCCCGCTTTTGGGCCGCGGCAATGTGCATCTTTTGCTCAGCCTACGCCTGACTATCACCACCTTCTGGGGTATGGCGACGCTGGCGCTGCCCCTGTTGATCTACCGAGTTGGCGAAAGCGAGGCCCTGCCCGCGTATTTTGCCGCCGTTTCGCTGGTGGCGGCGGCCTGTTGCCAACTCAGCGTCGGCTATCTCAATGACCGCCTCGGCCGCACGGCACCGCTTCTCGGCTCGGCGTCCGGCGTTTTTCTCAGCGCCTTGGGGCTGGCCCTGTGGCACGATTCCCTCGTCGGTCTCTTTGTCTGTGGGACTGCTCTCACGGCTACTGCTTGGGCTGTCTCGACGCTGATCCCCCGACTCGTCAACGACGTCGCCGCTGCCGAAGAAAAAAACCGCCTCGTCGGCTTGGGCCACTTCGCTTGGAGTGGCTCGATGGTGGTCGGCAGCTTGCTCGGCGGCTACCTAATCGAGATAAATGCCGCCTTGCCCTTCTACCTTGGCACGGCCCTCACAGCGCTCGGTGCGCTCGGTGCCTTTGGCCTCTGCCGCCGTCTGGACGGCGCAGGGGTTACGGCTTAGACTAGGCGAATGCAAAAACTCCGCTTGTTCGTCATCTCGATCTCGCACTTTTGCGTCGATAGCTACGCCACAATGCTGGCCCCACTCTTGCCCCTGATCAAGGTCAACTTGGGGCTGAGCTTGGCCCAAGTTGGGTTTTTGGGTTCCATCGTTTCTATATGCAATATCAGCCAGCCGCTCATGGGCTTGTGGGCCGACCGCATGGCCTGGCGCTGGCTGATCGTCGGTGGTTTGGCCCTGGCGACCGTTTTCTCCCCGCTCATGGGGCTGGCCCACAATTACCTGACTCTCGTCGGCATCCTGACGCTGGGTGGGCTCGGAGTCGCCGCCTTTCACCCTCAAGTCTTTTCGCTGGCCGGCGAACTCAGCGGGCCGCGCCGCTCCTTTGGCTTGGCGCTCTTTATCTTTGGCGGGACGCTGGGACTGGGCCTAACGCCGCTGTGGGCACCTGCCTACACCAATTCCTTCGGGCTGGACTCCCTGCCCTACCTGTCCATTCCCGGCCTGTTGTTCCTTTTGCTCGTCTGGCGTGCAGTGCCACTGGGCAACCCTAACTTTTCCCACGGCAGAAGCACGGCCCAGTGGCGCAGTCTCGGCGACCAAGCTGGTCCCCTCGTGCTGATCACCGTGATCGTCGTTCTGCGCTCGGTGTCGGGACTGG
>JAPPEG010000083.1 GCA_028875345.1 Gemmatimonadota bacterium | reverse complement strand
CGCCGAGCTCGAAGAGCACGATATTAGCAAGGAACTCTTCTTGGGCATTATGATGTTGATGCTGAGCTTGGGCATTATGATACTCAATGTGACGCAACCGGTTTGGCGGGTGCATCGTCACGACCCACAGCCTGGGGACCGGGTCGTGCTGTACACGAGCGCGGGCGTAGGGCTATCGCGCGATGGCTACACCATTGACAGCCCTTTGAGCGAGTGGGAGTTTCGTCGGATGGTGCGCCGACTCGCTGCCGAGCCCGAAGCCAGTTTGCACTTATTTCTCAAAGGGGGTAGCCGCGAGCGGTTGGCCAAACACGCGTCGTTTGCCGACTCGCTGCTCTCGACCGACCAGGCCGGGGAGAAGGTGCGCTCGGCGGTCTATGTCCACACATGGTGAGGGGCCAAGCTATTCTTTAAGTATCGCCAAGACGCCTGTGCCACCGGCCAACTCGTTGAGAAACGCGACCTGCACTCCGGCTTGGTCGCGTGTCATTTCGTAGTCATCCCCCTTTCTGAGCTTGCCGTAGTGATCGACGAGGGCCTCGACCTCGCCTGGTAGCGTGATAGTTTGGCCGATAGGCGCGACTTGGGTGCTCGGGCTATCGCGATCAATCTTTTTAATTAACTCGTATTGCTTGCGGAACCCGCTGCCAAAGGGCCGGTGGGTTTTGAGATAGCCTTGCTCTACGAGCTGAGTCTCTTTGGCAGCGTAGAGATACACTGCGTTTTGCGCGGCCTTCTTGGCCTCGTCCAGTTCGGCCTTGGTCTGGGCCAACTCTTGCTCTAAGCGGCGGATGTGATCGCTCTGGCGGCGGATGCTGCTGTGGGTTTCCAGCAGCTCGCCATTGAGGCGGTCGGTCTCGGCGCGCAGTTGGGAAATGGTGTAGCGGTCCGCTTGCTTTTCCCTTCTTAGCTGCTCAATTTCGAGCTTTAAGCGCGCATTGCTCTGCTTGTATTCGGTGGCCAGTTTACTCCAGTGTCGCAGTTCCTTGTTGAGCTTTTGCACGTTTTCGAGCAGCTTGTCGTTGACCTGTTGGGTGCTGTCGACTTGCGCCCGCATGTCGTCGAGTAAGCGGTTGGAGTCGTCGAGCGAGTACGTCAACGAATCAATAGCGGCGTTGGCGCGGACCATGTCGCTTTGTAATTGAAGGAGGAGCATCTCCTGCTCCTTATTGGTGCAGGAGGCAAGGAATAGGGCAATGAGAGGGATGAGAGTGTGTTTCATTGTCAGCTCCTTAAGGCGTTGGAGATGTTCTGCGATATAGGCTATCAACTTGGGCCATAGTTTGGTTCAAGTCGTTGTACAGGGCGCTCAGACTACGGGCGAGCGCGTCGAGTTTTTGGACTGAGAGCGTTTGGGTCTCGCGAGTGGCGGCGATTTTGTCTATGATCGCCTGCTGATTGCGCTGCAAGGTCGCGGTTTGGTCTTGCAGACGGGACAACTCGTTGTTGAGAGGACCAAACTGCGCCCGCACGTTCGCCAAGGAGCGCTTGTGGGTATCGGCGAGGTTTTGGTAGCGCAAGTCCTCCTGCTGGAAGCGTTCTTCGAGCTTGCGGTCCGTGTCGGATTGGTAGCGCAGCCGCTCCTTGCGCTCAGTGTCCATTTTGTTTTGCAGCGAGTTGTTGCGATCGATTTGGGTCGCTAATTGGTTGCGGGTGCGCTTGTGGTGATCCTTTTCGTTTTGCAGGAGTGAGCGGATTTCGAATTCAGAGGCGGTCAGATTGGCTTTTTCCTCTAGCTGGCCAATGAGCCGGGTACTCAGCTCGGAGAGGCGATTGTCGAACTCGTCCATTTGCGCCTCTAGCAGAGCGCGGTGTTCCTTTTGCCGTTCGTGATTGATAAAGAGCACTAAGCCCATGACACAGCCGACGACGACGGTGGTGTACGCCGCGAGGATCAACACGTGTTTGCGCTCAAAGGGATCCGCGATGCGGAGCAGGCCCAAAAACCCGCCCCAAACCAAGAGGACTCCTCCTAAAATTGCCGCGATGATGACGTTCACAGGGCCTCGAATAGGGCAATAGACATATTGAATGTAAGTATATATAAGTAATACAGCAGTCCACGAGGGCGCAACCAGCGCGAGAAGGAGGTACTTATGCAGCGGAAAGTTGCGGCTGTTGATGGCCGCGGTCAGGGGGTATGTCTAGAGGAGACCATGCCGGCTCTCGGCCCTGGCGAGGTGAAGGTGCGGGTGGAGGCTTCGTTGATTA
This sequence comes from Gemmatimonadota bacterium, assembly GCA_028875345.1. GTDB lineage: Bacteria > Latescibacterota > UBA2968 > UBA8231 > UBA8231. Next base: position 621 of record JAPPEG010000083.1, on the reverse strand, counting down.
GCCCAGGAACCGAACTGGGGAGGGTGGGGGCCATGCGGGAAAACCCCCAACCCGACCGGCCACCGCGCCCCTTTGGATACACCAACGCTGGCGTCGTCGAAGAGATCGGGGCTAGAGTAGAGCAATTCGAGGTGGGACAGGGAGTGGCTTGCATGGGGGGTGGGTACGCCCTGCACGCCGATTGGGTCTGTGTACCGCAGAATTTGTGCGCGGCCATACCCGAGGGCGTTAGCTTTGCCGAGGCCGCGTCTGTGCATCTGGCGGCGACCGGATTGCACGCGGTGCGCCGCACCGCTCCTTTGTACGGGGAAAACGGGATCGTGATCGGGTTGGGCTTGGTCGGCCAGTTCACGGCTCAATTCGCCCAGCTAAGCGGCTGCCACGTCTTGGGAGTCGATCGCTTTGCGCGCCGTCGAGACATTGCCCGGCAGGTGGGCATAGAGCGCGTCGCTGATCCATCCGAACAGGACGTGGTCGATCAGGCTGGGGAATTTACCCAAGGGTATGGCATGGATTTCGGCGTCATTGCCTTTGGCGGCGAGGCCAGCGATGCCTTGGAAACCATCTATCAGAGCCTAAAGCAAGCGCCGGATACGCATCGCATGGGACGCATTGTCCTCG
>JAPPEG010000023.1 GCA_028875345.1 Gemmatimonadota bacterium | reverse complement strand
TGAACCCAAATTTCTCGCCCCTCTTTTCGGCGCTCGGCCTAGGAGAGTTCAAATCCATCGACGTCTGGACCCAAGGTAACTACCGCAGCCCCGGCTACGGCTTCACCTTCCGGCGGGACGAGGAGGGCCGACCCCTGTTCCGTTCGCCCTTTGCCCCAATGGCCGGTTTGCCAGCCGACCAGTACCTGCCTTTGGACGACCCACTGTTTACCAACGCAATGTGGGGAATCGGCAGGCAGGCGGCACTGGCACAGTTTGGGCCTGCTTTCCAGGAACTAGCGACCGGTGCCCTGATGGCCCAAGGCATGGGAGCCGAAGACGCTCAAGCGGCAGCCGGCCAGTTGGCGACAGCCCTGCCCGGCATCGTGCCCGAGCAATTGCCCGGCCTGCGCAATGTCATGGGCAGACTGAACATCGAGACGGAGCCGCTCGGCGCAGAGCCCGATCCGAATCGACCGCCTTTCTTCTTTTTAGAGGCGGACGGCATCACCCCCATTACGGCCTATGATGTGCCGCGCATTCACTCGGCCATTACTCAGACTATCGAGCTAGGCTACAAAGGCATAGTGGCCGACAAATTGGTAGTAGCCGCAGATTTGTACCAGTCTAGGATCGAGGATTTTGTCGGGGCGATTTCGGTGGTAACTCCCACGGTCTTCCTCGACTCGCAGAGTCTGGGTGCAGCCCTGAGTGAGGGAATCGGCGCGGCCCTGTCCGATCCGGCCAACGAGCAACTGGCCGGGGCCTTGGCGACGCTGGACGCGGTGCAGATACCGGGGGTAGTACAGGGCAACAACAACGGCTCGCCGGTAGACGAACTGGCCGACATCCTCACCACGGGGGCGGCAGCCATCCCCTACGGCACGGTCTCGCCCGAGCAGGCTTCCGATCCCTACGCGATGATTATGAGCTATCGCAATTTTGAAGCTGTGACCATCCACGGGCTAGACCTGAGCTTGGCCTACTTCCCCGCCGATCACTGGCGGCTCACGGGGAATTACTCCTTTGTCAACGACAATTTCTTCGAGAATCTGAAGTTTTCCTACGGCAAGGGGAGTGCCGACATAGCCCTGAACGCGCCCCAACACAAGGTCAAGCTGGGAATGGACTACAATTTTGCCGAGTGGGGATTGACGCTAGGCGCTCGGATGCGTTACATCGATTCCTTCCCCATGAATTCGGGGGTATACGTGGGCGAGGTAGATTCCTACACAGTGCTGGATCTCAACCTGACCTACCGGTTGCCCTTGGAGCAGGATCTAGTGCTACAGGTCGATGCAAGCAACGTGCTGAACCAAGCCTACCAGTCCTTCGTCGGCGCTCCGGCGGTGGGCCGCCTCGTCTTCGGGCAGGTGGGGCTGCGCTTCTAGTCTAAGAGAAAAAGGGAAATTCAAATGAGCGTACAAGTTAAGTGGGAACGAAAAGACGGCATCTTGATTGGGATGCTCGTTGGTCATATCGACAGTAGCAACGCCGATAGATTCCAGCGCATCGTAGAATCTGGAATTGATGCGGAAGACCAGGCCTTAATCTTGGACTTTGAGCGAGTATTCTTCATCAGCAGCGCAGGGCTGCGGATTAGTCTAATACTTTCCAGGAAATTCAACGAATCGGGCAAGAAATTTGGCGTTTGCACCCTCTCTGATCCGATCCGCAATGTTCTCGCAATCAGCGGCTTTGACCGGGTCATCCCGATTTATGACTCTCGGGCCGCGGCAATCGACGCATTCGAGAATAGTTAAGCTATCCTCGCGTAGAATTCCATCGCGGTCACTATTCCCCAGCCCTTCCTGCGGCGAGCGACTTCGTCAACGGACTCCCTCCATTACAAAACGCGGCGTACGCTGCATGAGTCAGCGCAAGCCAGAAAAGCCACTTGACCATTAGGGGAGATTTCCTATTATGCTGTGAGACGTTATTCCGTCCCTATTATGCTGTGAGACGTTATTCCGTCCTATTAGTCATTCAGGGTACACGCCCAATCCAACTGCAAAAAGAAAGAGGCAGATTCTATGGGATTCGACATCAAGTGGGAGCGCATACAGGGTATCCTAGTCGCGATAATTCTCGGTCGTATCGACAGTAGCAACGCCGATGAATTTCAACGGGTCTTGGATGCTGGAACAAATTCCGCCGACCAAGCCTTACTCTTGGACTTTGAGCGAGTTTCCTACATCAGCAGCGCAGGCCTTCGGGTTGGCCTGATAATGGCTAAGCAGTTCAAGGCACCGGGCAAGCAATTTGGCATTTGCGCTCTCTCCGGTTCGGTGCGCGAGGTCGTCGTCGCCAGCGGCTTTGATGAGATCATTTCGATTTACGAGTCTCGGGATGCGGCAATTGGCGAATTTAAGAAGAATTAAGCAGACCCCTATCCCAACAACCACTTCACACGAGGAGTAATAAAGATGAGCGACGTCAACAACGAAGAAAAAATTGGACAGATTAGAAGCTCAGTCGATTTAAATGTCTTGGGGGAGAACATACTAGATATTGCCGATTTCACAGTTGAGAAATACGAGTTTAGGACTGACACCACCCTCTCTCCCGAGATGCGCGCAGAAGCAGTCGAGAAGATAAAGGACGCATTGTGGAACAGGGTTGAGGAAATGAGATTGCGGCGCAAGCAAATTCTGGAAACGATATTCAACTTAGCGGAAGAGACGCTCAATGAAGTAGTCGATAAGAAGTAATACCGTTTATTCAGACCCTGCTTAGTAGCTCTGAATAAACCAGGGTGCGTTGAAGCCGTTGCCACAAGGGCAATGACGTGGGCCTGCGTTTGGGGAAATGATTGAGAGGCCTGCTCAGGCAGCTACCCCGCCCTAAGAAGCCTTTTTAAAATTCCCAGTACACCCCGAGCGCGAGCGCATATTCGCCGACTTCAAGCGGTGCAAAAGCGACGTGTAAGGCGAGTGTAATCTACTCAGGAATTTTAAGAAGGCTTTTGCGTTCTATATCGTCGAGGAGATTCCAAGAAAATGAATTCACCAAAGTCCGCAGATGCCGTTGCCATCGTAGGATACAGCTACCGCATGCCGGGCGAAATCGGCACCGACGACGATTTCTGGCGGCTGCTCAGCGAACGCGAGATTGTGCAGGAACCCGTAACCAAGCGCTATGGCAGAGGCTACCGGCCAATCGGCGACTTCTCCGGCCCAGGGCGGTTTGCCAGTCCCTACGAGGGGCTGATCCGCGAGGATGGAGAAAAGAGCTTCGATCGCAGTCTCTTCGGGATGTCGCACCACGAAATGCTGTCAGCCGATCCGCACGTGCGGATGCTGTTGACCTGCACTTGGGAGACCTGCGAGCGGGTTGGCTGGGACTTGCAGTCGCTGCGCAACAGCCGCACGGGCGTGTTCATCGGCGCGCAAGTTCCAGCGACGTCCAACTGGCGCCGGCCGCTGGGGGCAACTGAGTTTTCCATCGCCAGCATCAGCGTGGCCATGCTGGCCAACCGCATCTCCTATCACTTCAACTTGATGGGGCCGTCACTCGCCTGTTGCACGGCTTGTTCCGCTAGCTTGACCGCGTTGCACACGGCGATCAATGCGCTGCACTCCGGCGACTGCGACCAAGCCTTTCTCGGATCGGCCAATTACCTCGGATCGGCCCGGCTCAGCACAGGCTTCAATGCGTTGGGGGTGATCAGTTCGGACGGGAAGTGCCACTCCTTCGACGCGGAAGCCAATGGGTACATGCGCTCGGAAGGGGCGTTTGTCTTCGCGCTCAAACCCCTAGCCGCGGCCGAACGGGACGGGGATCCCATCCACGCTGTGATAGAGGCGACCGCGGTCAATTCGGCCGGTGCCGCCGATGGCAGCGCCGGCCTGGCGCAGGGGCGGTACATCACCGCACCGACCCGCCATGCACAGGTGGAGTTGATGCGCACAGCCTATGCCCGTGCGGGCCGCACGCCGCAGGAGTTCGACTATATCGAAGCCCATGCCACCGGCACCGTGGTGGGCGACCGCATCGAGGGCAACGCCATCGCCGCAGCGTTCGGCGGTGTCGAACGCGATGTGCCGCTACGGGTTTCGGGTGTCAAGAGCAACGTGGGGCATATGGAAGCCGCCGCATTCAGTTGCGCCTTGCTCAAGATCGTGCTGATGATGCAGCGGCGCACCTTCGCACCGGTGTCGAAGAATTACCTAGTACCGAATCCGGAGATCGACTTCGAAAGTTGTCCGATGCAGGTGCAAACCGACTGCGAACCGTTCCCCGAGCACCCGGTGGTGGTCGGCATCAACTCGTTCGGCTTTGGCGGGTCCAACGGGCACTGCGTGGTACGAGAATACCGCCCCGAGCAACCCCGAATCTGGTCGGTACCGCTGGCACCCAAAGCCGGCTTTATGATCCCCCTGTCGGCGCGCACGTCCGGCGCACTGGAAAAGAGCGCGCAACAGCTAGGGGAAGCGCTCGCTGAGCAGGAGTTGGACCTCTATGCGCTGGCGGGCAATCTCAGCCGTCGCCGCACCCACTTCGCCGCGCGCACCTCGTTTGCAGTACGCACCCAACAGGAACTGATTGAAGCACTAAAGGGCTTTGCCGAAGATCCAACGCCCATCGCCACAGTCGATGAGGGCGAGCGGCGGATCGCTATGGTATTTTCCGGCCAAGGTACGCAGTGGGCCGGTTGCGGCCGCGCCCTCTACGACGCCGACCCGGTTTCCCGCCGCGTTATTGATACCATTGAGGAACACTGGCGGAATTACTCGGATATCTCGCTGCGCGAGGCCTGTTTCTCCGCCCCTCAAGAGGCGCTCAATGAGGTGCAGCTAGCCCAGCCCGTCATCTTCACAATCCAGTGCGCCTTGGTAGAATTGTTTAAGACTTGGGGGGTCTATCCAGACTGCGTCGTCGGCCATAGTTCCGGCGAAGTAGCTGCCGCCTACGCCTGCGGGGCACTGTCCCTAGCGGAAGCGACGCACCTAGTTTTCCATCGCGCCACATTGCAGCAGCGCAGAGCTGGTTCCGGCCGCATGCTGGCCATCGGCCTCGACCGGCCGGGTTTGGAGGAACTGCTCGATGCGTTGCAGGTCCCCTTTCGGCCCGAAAACGATCAGGCAACGCAGGTCGAAATCGCCTGCGAGAACGCGCCGGCCAGCACCGTCATTTGCGGCCAGGAAACCGCTTTGCAGCCCATTGTAGAAGAATTGGAGCAGCGCAACCTGCAGAACCGACTAATTCCGGGCAATATCGCCTTCCATTCCAGCGCCATGGACCCGCTCAAAGACGACGCACTGACGGCCCTGTCCTTCCTAAACAATTGCAACTTCGACGCCGACGTGCCGATGGTTTCCTCAGTGACCAGTGAGCAAACGGAGCGGCTGGACAGTGCTTACTGGTGGGCGAATATCCGCCAGCCCGTGCGATTCGCTGCGGCCATGGAAACCATCATGCGGGATTATCGGCCCGATGTCGTCCTCGAAGTCGCGCCGCACAGCGCCTTGCAACCCACCATCGCGCAGTGTCTGGAAGGCAATGCTCAGGAAGCGGCCTGCATTCCGACGCTCATGCGCGACTCCGATGTCTGCCTCGGCTTCCAGGAAGCCCTAGGAGCGCTATTCAGAGCCGGAGTAGAATTGGACTTCGCTGCCCAGTACCCGCGTCCCGAACCGATCGCCCACCTGCTGCCCGGCTATCCACGCGACGATCAGGGGGAGGCCGATGAGATGAGCGACGACGAGATGTTCCTCAATCTGGGCGAGTACGCCCACGGCCCGCTGATCGGCCATCAGGTCCCGTGCGAACACCTGCTGTTCGAAGCGCGGTTGTCGGAGCGGGACTTTCCCTGGCTGGCAGAGCACCGCGTACACCATGCCTCGATCATGCCGGCGGCTGGGTACATCGAACTGCTCCTGCAGGCGTTCGAGGGCGTTCCGCTGCATGTCGAAACGCTCGAATTCCTCCAGCCATGTCCGATCCCCAGGACGCCGGTGCGGCTGCATACCGAGTTGTTTCCGGTCGCCAACGCACCGGACGAATTCACCTTCACCATCTCGTCCCGCTCCTACGAAACTGAGGCACACAGCGAATTGCACTCCCGCGGCAAGGTGCGGCGGGTGAGCGACGACCACCCAGTAAACGTACCGCTGCGCCTGGCAGATATCGACACCACGCCGTTCGCGCCCTACTACTTCGTGGGCGAAAGCGATTTCTACGAGCGCGTGGATGCCAGCCTCGGCGAAACCTTCCAGTACGGTCCTTATTTCCAGAACATCCAGCGCGTTTTAAGCGACAACAGCACGGGCGACTATCTGTTCGACGTGGAGATGGATGAGGAGTTATGGACAACTGGTCGCGAGGAAGGATACGTCGCCAACCCCGCGTTGCTCGACGGCGGGTTGCAGATCTTCCTCTATCATCTGCTGCGCGCGACGGACATCTTCGCCCTCCCGCAGCGCGCCACAGGTGTGACGTTTCTGCGTCCACCGACCGGGCCGCGTCTCACCTGCCACGTGAAGAAAGACCCAGATTGGGCGGATGTGAACGAACTGGGGCAGTTCACAGAGCGGCGCGGCGAGCGCTCCGGAGGCAGCATCCGTTTCTACGATGGCGCTACAGGCGATCTGATTTTGTGCATTGACGCGTACGTCTCCTTCAATTCCAATCCGCGCTGGAACGACCTACCGCACAGCAAGCACATCGTCTCCTGGCAGCCCAAGTTCGTCGCCGACGCGCAGTCTTTTCTGCACCGCCTGCCGGATGGCGAGATTGAGCCCGCTGTATTGATCGCCGCCCTCGAGCGGCCCGGTGACGGCGACCGCTACGCCTGCCACGTCGTCGAGTTCGCGGGCGGACACCCCCCTGAGCAAACCATTCTCAATCAATGCCTCGATTACCTCGGGAGCGCCGATGCGCAGACTGAGTTCTGGCTAGTCGGCGATACGCAGGAGCAGACCCGCGCCCACTACGACGCCTTCCACAGCCACGATGCCGCCCTGCGTTTTGCTTGCCTCGACCTCGCCGCGGAGCAGACACCGGAACTGGATACCGGCCTTCTGCGGCCACACGCCGCCGAGATTCTCTTGCTCCATGGAGACGTTGCGGAGTTGGGAGCGGAACAATGGCGCTTGCTGTGCCACCTGGCGGTCCCCGGCGGCCTAGCACTGGTTGCACACGCCGAAGACGGAGCCATCGAGCCGGACGCCGGTTGGGCTACAGTGCGCGCCGACCGGCGCACTACCCTGCTGCAAGCCCCATCCACCGCCGAGAATACCCCCGAACCGCAACAACTACCCGGCCCCCGCTGGGTAATCGGCGAGCCAGACAGCCTAGCAGACCAGTGGCTGGCGCTCCTCGATTCGCCCGAGGTGTCCGCCATTCCCTATGCGGACCTGGCGGACGACCGCATCGACGCACTTGCCGACTGGCTAGCGGCAGCCGACCTACAAGCCATCGACATCTTCTGCGGCTCGGACCCGCACGACCCGACCGGTGAAAAGCTGGCAGCGCGCCTAGTCGCCTTCGTCAAGGCGGTGATACCCTTCCGGGTGGCGCAGGCGCGCTGCCCCTGCCGCTTGACCGTGGTGACGCGCCGCGCCGCATTAGAAGTGGAGGACCCGCGCGCGAGTGCCGCGTGGGGAGCGGTCCGCAGCATAAACCAAGAGATCGCCGCAGACGTAGGTACGGAGGCGCAAATTGATTTCCGGTTGGTCGATCTGGACGCCCCAGAGGATCTACAAACGCTGGTCTGGCTCGGCACCTGCGACCTGCGCGAACGCGAGCTGGCAGTGCGCCACAAACAGGTATGGACGCCGAGGCTGATCAGTATCCGGGAGCGATCTCCGCTCGTACCAGTGGACGAGGAAACCCCGTACCGGCTGACCCTAGACAATCCGGGGCAAATCGGCGGCCTACAGATGAAGACTTACCAACCCTCATCCATAGGACCGCACGATGTAGAAATCGACGTGGCAGCCGCGGCGCTCAACTTCCGCGACGTCATGGTGACGCTGGGGTTGCTGCCAGCCCTGTCCTACGAACGCTCGGCACTGGGCCGCACGGTGGGGATGGAGGCCAGCGGAATCGTCCGCCGCGTTGGCGATGCCGTGCGCGCGTGCCGCGTCGGCGATGCCGTGGCCTTTACCCAAGGCGGGTGCATCACCAATCGCGCCGTGGTCAACGAACACCTAGTATTCGCCAAACCCGCATCCCTGAGCATGGAGGAGGCCGCTTCGGTGCTGTCGGTTTACGTCACCGCGTACTATTCGCTGATTCATCTTGCCCGCCTGCACAAGGGCCAGCGCGTCCTCATCCACTCGGCCATGGGCGGCGTCGGTCAAGCGGCTATCGCCCTAGCCAAGCACGCGGGAGCAGAGATCTATGCCACGGCTGGCAGCGAGAGCAAGCGCGAGCAACTGCGCGCGCTGGGCGTGCGCGCGGCATTCGATTCGCACAGCTACGACTGGTACGACGAACTGATGACAGCGACCAGCGGCGAGGGGGTTGACGTGATACTGAACTCCCTTGCTGGCCGCCACATCACCCTGTGTCTGGAGGCGTTGCGGCCGGGCGGCTGGCACTGCGAGATCGGCAAGGTCGATATCTACTCCGACAACGCGCTCAGCCTGAGCGTCTTTCGCAAGAACTTGCGCTTTGCAGCCATCGACATCGACCGCATGATGAGCGACGACCCAGTGCTGGCGCACGAGCTTTCGCAGGAGTGCATGAACCTGCTGGACCAAAGCGCCGTGCCACCGTTGCCGATCACCTCCTTCCCCTACCGCGACTATGCCCAAGCATTGCGCTTGATGACCACCGGCCAGCACACCGGGAAACTGGTCCTACAGGCACCGGAGGAATCGAGCGATCACTCACTCCCGATTGTCGATCTGCGCCCGTTTCTCGACCCCGACGCGACCTACTTAGTCACCGGCGGAATGGGCGGATTCGGCAAGCTGTTGCTGCCCTATCTGGCGTCCGCTGGTGAGCGGCATCTCACCTTGCTGGACCGCGACCCGCAGCGCCGCCGCAGTGCGGACTGGGTGCGGAAAACCAGTGCTCTGTGGTACCTCACAGAACAGATCGAGATCGACATCGTCCAAGGCGACATCGCCGCAGAGGCGGACGTCCAGCGCTGTATCGCCGGATTGCAGCGGCCGCTGAAGGGCGTATTCCACCTTGCGGGCACGTTGGACGATTGCCTGCTAACCGACCTGACGAACGAATCGCTGGCCAAGGTATTTGCCCCCAAGGCGCGCGGTGCCCTCAATCTCCATCTGGCGACGGCCGACTGCCCCCTCGACCACTTCGTGCTGTTCTCCTCCATCGCCTCAACGTTGGGCAACCCGGGACAGATCAACTACAGCGCCGCCAACGGGTTTGTGGACGGCTTGGCGGCATTCCGCCGCCGCCAGGGGCTTCCCGCACTGTGCTACAACCTAGCTGCGGTCGCCGAGGCTGGCATGGCCTCGCGCAATCTGCACGTGCTGCGCATAACGCGGTCGTCGGGCATTCCGCCGATCAGCGCCGATTTTGCCATTACCAACCTCGATTACGCCATGCGCAGCATGGACGACCGGGATCACCTGATCACTGCCCTGTTCGCCCGCCCACCATTGACGGTTGACTCGCCTGATTACATGCGCACCGGACGCATGCTCAGCAACCCGGACGCATTCGCAGTCGATACCGGTGGCCAACTTACGCTGGACACCGTGGTGGATCAGATCGCCAGCAAAGTCGCCGAACTATGCGGCCACGACGAAGGTGGCGTGGAGGAACCCTTGTCCAGCTTCGGACTCACGTCGATCTCGGTCGCCGAACTGGGGGGGTTCATCCGCATGCAGTTCAACTATCAGGTCAGCGCCCTCGAATTGATGACTACGGCCTCCTCGCTGTCGTTGGCTCAGGACATCATCCACGGCAAGAAGGATGCTGAAGAGGAACAAGCCGAGATGGATGCGACCGAACTAGCGGCCGACTCTCTTGCCGACCAGCAGCGCGTCCGCCGCGCACCATCGGCTTTCGCCAACACACTCGCAGACCACTTTCCACAGGGGGACGGTGCCGAATTGCGCACCTTCCCTATGCGCTAACCCTAAAAAGAGGGATAGAGGGAATTTTGCCATGCCTAATGCTCTGCTGGTTTATCCCGAACATCCACCAACCTACTGGGGGGGGAAATTTTGCGCTGGAGATTGTGGGAATAAAGTCGGCCTTTCCACCTCTGGGTCTGCTCACTATCGCCGCGATGTTTCCACCGGAATACGACCTCCGCGTCGTGGATATGAATGTGACTTCCCTAGAGGAGTCGGACTTGGAGTGGGCTGATATGGTGTTTACATCCACCATGATTGTTCAGCGAGTCTCTCTGCAGGCGGTTATCGAGCGATGTAATCAAGCTGGCGTTCCCGTGGTGGCCGGGGGACCCCACCCCACCACATTTCACGATGAGATTGAAGGCGTAGATCATTTTGTGCTGGATGAGGCTGAGGAAATCTTTCCAGAGTTCCTGCGAGATCTAGAAAGGGGTAAGGCCAAAGCGATTTATCGGGAGCCGCGCAAACCAGATGTGACCCAGACGCCGGTCCCACGCTTTGACCTCATCGATATGAAGAATTACGACATAATGGGCGTGCAGTTCTCGCGTGGGTGTCCATTCGACTGTGAATTCTGCGACATCACCAAGCTCTATGGTCGCGTGCCCCGCACCAAGACCCCTGATCAGCTGGTGAACGAGTTCGAATTGCTGTATCGACTGGGCTGGCGAGGCCAGGTTTTCCTGGTTGACGACAACTTCATCGGCAACAAGCGAGATGCGATGAATCTGCTGCCGGTACTCGCCGATTGGCAAAGGACACATAGGTATCCCTTTACATTGACCACCGAAGCGAGTGTGAATCTCGCCCGAATGGATGAATTGATGGATGCTATGGTCGAAGCGGGTTTCGATACTGTGTTTCTGGGCATTGAAACCCCCAATCCCAAGGCGCTGCTCAAGACTAAGAAACCGCAGAATATCAGCAAGCGGGAAGAGAATTATCTCTTCAATGCCGTTCGCAAAATCCAGCAGAAAGGGATGCAAGTTCAGGGAGGATTCATCTTGGGCCTAGATGATGATGATGAGAGTGTGTTTGATGCCCAGATAGAGTTTATCCAAGAGGTGGGCATCCCCGTGGCCCCAATCTATATGTTGACTGCCGTGAAGGGCACGGATATGTACAATCGTCTAAAGTCGGAAAACCGGATTTTGGAGGTTTCCATCGGGGGTAACGCTATGACCCTGAACTTCAAGCCAGAGATGGATCCCAAGATATTGATTGAGGGATATCGACGCGTGACCGCCACGCTCTATGATCCGACGCTCGAGAACTATTTCAAGCGCTGCTTGACGTTGTTTGAGCACCTCAAGCCAGTCCCACATCTGCTGAAACCGAGGAGTAAGAACGCGATTTATGCAGAGCTTATGGGTGTGCGCGGGAGGCTTTCTGCCAATCAAGTTCCCGCCTATATGAATTTCATCGCCAAAGTGGCCAAGAATCATCCTCCAATGCTCTCGAAAGCGATCCGTCTAGCTGGCCTGGGCTACCACTTTGAAAAAATCACCAGTCAGCAGAATGCTATCTATGGCTTTAAGGAATTTCTGTCAGCCGAGTTGGAGATGTTCAAGCAAGCACGAGTTCAGGATGGGGAAGAATTCAGCAACCAGAGGCAAGCGTTGTTCACGCGAGTCCATGCGCGTTACGAATCAATACCCAATGAATTTCGCTACAATGAAGATGGAATTGAGCATGCTTTGGCGACCTTCCGATTCTCCGTGAATGCACAGGCAGAACACTTGGCGGCGATGTAACGAATAAATCCGAATTTGCACGATTCTAAGGAAAGGAAACATGACCGAAAAAACCGTTGCCGACACAGCGGTGGCCCCGCTTGTCGGTTCTTTGCCACCGCATTGCCAGAGAGACGTCAATACCCTGCGTCGATTCGTCCATACAGCGATCAGTCAGGGATCGCCGGCCGATCCGGTGTCCCCGGCTGATTTTCGCGAGGTTTTGCTGACCGGGGCGACCGGATTCATCGGTCGTTTCCTCCTGCGCGACCTTTTGCAGCAGCATGCCGACCTAATAGTGCACTGCGTCGTCCGGGGCAACAATGCAGACCACGGGTTCGAGCGCCTGCGCGATGCCCTGCAGCATGCTGAAATCTGGGACGAGGAATTCGCGCCGCGCATTCGCGTCGTGGTCGGCGACATCGCTGAGGTCCGATTCGGTTTGAGCGAAGCAGATTTCGCAGAGCTATGCCAGCGGATTGATGCGGTCTACCATTTCGCTGCCGAAATAAGTCTTGCTACTTCCTATACCGCCATACGCAAGCTCAATACGCTCAGCATTCGCAACGTGCTCGAATTGTGTTTGCGCACGCGCTTCAAGCACCTGTTTTACGCTTCAACCATGGGTGTATTCCCGCAGTATATTTTCGCTTTCGCGCATGAATTCAAGCGCAGCAGCATCGACCACCAGATGCAGCCTGACCTTACAGAGATGAAGAGACGGTTCCCCATCGGTTTACTTGGCTACTCATGGAGCAAGCTGACATCCGAGCAGGGTCTTCTGTTTGCGCAGCAGGCCGGAATGCCTTTGGCGATTTTCCGGCTGCCGCATACCAATATTTCCAGTACGGGTTTCGTCCGGGCAAGCGATCTGGCGGTGAATATATTTGCTGCCGTGCTAGAGGCCGAAACCATGCCGGAAGAATTCACCTTTCGATCCGCCCACGACGAGTCGGTCGATACGTTGAGTCGAGCCTGTACTGCCATCTCCTTGAATCCCCGAAGGCGTTTCACGATCTACCATTGCTGCAACCCGCAGTTGGATACTTACGAACTCGAACTCGCCGATTTCGGGACCTATTTGCCCGAGGTTCCCTACGAGTCGTTCAAGCGCGTCTGCCAAGCCAGCGAGAGCTCACCGCTTAACGGACATTGGGCGGTGCTCGATCATTTTGCGAAGTATTGGTTTAGTCAGGACAAACCTAAGGACAGGTTGCCCATTTCAGACCGCGCTCTCCGGGAAGACTGTCCGCACCCGATCAATTGGCCGGGCGTGTTTACCAAGCTTCGACACTCCTACCGGTGGGTCATGGCCCACCCGTGGCAATGGCCCCATCCCATTTCCTACGGCCGCTTGGATTTCAATTGCCTGCTCACTCGCGCCGAGCGCTATGCCGAGGATCACGGCGTCTCCTTCGACCGGGCCTATCCCACCTGGCTGCGTCGAAATTTGGAGCAATTGGTTCGAGCTGTAAATGCATCCGATTTCATGAAGTTGGAGGAAAACCTTCCTGGTGTCATCTACGACTTCAGCCGTCTCTTGAGAAACAACGCCGCCTTCGCTCGTGAACGGCGGCAGCGTCCGGAAATCGAACGGGAGGAGATCACCTGCCCGGTTTTCATTGTTGGAATCAACCGTACCGGCACCACTTTTCTGCACCGTCTATTGGCTCGCGATGAGCGGTTTTGGGCCCCACGTGTTTACGAGTACGCCGCTCCAATTCTTTCAAAAGAGGCATATGCCACCATAGGGGGCACACCCGAGGACCCCCGCCGGGCGCACGTCAAGGAGAGGCTTGGGTCGTCTGAAGTCAGGGAGCGTTTCAAGGGGGTTCACGACTTCGACATCGACGAGCCGGCTGAGGATTTTCCCATCTTGGAAATGGTCTTTGGTTCGTGGACATCTACAGTTCGATTCCGTATTCCGGAATTCGGCCGATGGCTGGAAGTCAACGGTACACGGCATTCCTATGCCCACCACCGCCGCATCATGCAGCACTTGACCTGGCAGCGCCGTCAGCGCCAACTCCAACATCAGGGACAGTGGTTGTTCAAGATGCCCATTCATCTCATGGAATTGGAAAACCTCGTCCAAACTTATCCCGATGCCCTTTTCATTCAGACTCACCGCAGCCCTGTCCAATTCATGGGTTCATGGAATAGCTTCGTGGAACGAGCCCGCTCCATTATCAGCGATCCACAGTCACGAGAAAGCCTCGGTGCCGAGCAGTTGGACTTCATGAGCGGCATGATGGATAGAGCCGTGCACTTCCGGGAGACCCATCCCGAACTGGAGCACCGCTGGATGGACGTGAACTATGTCGATCTGATCGAGGATCCGTTTGGTGTAGTTCGCAGCATCTATAAACACTTTGGCTGGACCTTGGAACAAGCAGCTATCGACGCCATGGAAGACTGGCAGTTCCGGCAATCAGAGCAACGCCGACAGGAGAAGCAGCATCACTACGACCTGCAGGATTACGGCCTTACCCCAGAGAAGGTCAATGCTGCATTCGCCCGATATCGGGACTTCATCACCGACCGCGGTATTCGGTCATCCCATTCGTGAACAACGGCGGACGGCTGGCGCGTCACAACTTCAGCCTCTTAAAAATGCGCTCGGGGATGCTCTTGATCGCGAGCATGATCCAGCGCCAAAAAAACGGCGTGTAGAGCACGTCTTTCTTTTGCCGATATGCGCGCACAATGTCCGCGGCCACTCTCTCCGGCGGAGCGACTAAAAAAAGCCCGTCCAGTCCCTCCGTCATCGGCGTATCGACGAACCCAGGCTTGACGGTCAAGACATGTACAGATGTCGCGGCCAGTCGGTTGCGCAGCCCCTGCAAAAAAATCGACAGCCCTCCCTTGGCCGACCCATACGCGTAGTTGCCCTGGCGGCCCCGATCGCCGGCCACAGACGAGATGGCGATGATGCCAGTCGGCGTGTCCCTTTCCTCTAAATAATTAGCCAAATGCGCCAACGCGATGGCCGCGCCGGTAAAGTTGGCGTTGAGGATGTGGGCTAGCTCATCCGTATCGCGCTGCGCTGCGCGCTCGTCTCCGAGATAGCCGAAGGCGAGGACGACCAAGTCGAAAGGGCCGCCGCGCTCGTGCACCTGCTGCGGCAAGCGCGCCAACGCCGCAAAGTCCAAGGCGTCAAACTCGAACAGTTCCACCTCGCACGAGTGCCTGAGCCGCAAGTCCGCGGCAAAAGGTTCCAGCTCGCTACACCCTCGGGCGGCCAGCGCGAAGTCGTAGCCATCGAGGCGCTCGACGATGGCTTGGGCAATCGCCGACTTCGCCCCCAAAACCAAGGCCCTCACGTAATCCCCAAGCGGTCGGACAGACAGGAGCGGAAGCGGCATTCGGGGTCGTATTTGCGCTTGACCGCTTTGAATTGGTCCAGTTGCGGATACATGGCGGCGAAATCCTCCCTTTCCAAAATGGCGTCCTTGGCCAGATAGACGCGGCCTTTGGCCTCGACGATGGTCTTGTTCAGTTCACGCAAGAAGGGAATCGTCCCAGAGTCGCGCAAGGGAATGTCCAACGCGAGGGTGTAACCAGCGATGGGAAAAGAAAGCAAGCCCTCGCTCGGCGGCCCAAACGTCTTGAGCACGGCCAAAGGCGAAGCCACGCCCTCGCGGGCGATACGCCCAAGCAGATCGGCGATCACCTCCTCGCCATCGGCATAGGGCACGGCGATCTGGTACTGCAAAAAGCCCCGACGGCCGTACAGACGGTTCCAGCCGCGGATGGCATCGAGCGGATAAAAGTACGGATCGTAGTGGACCAGCGCGTCGGTCGCACGGCGCACTTGGCGATGATAATAGAGCGCGTTAAACATCTTCAGCGACTTGGCATTGAGCACGCCGCCGGGCAAGAAGAACGGCACTGCCCAGCGGCCATCGCCGTGGATGGCAAAGGGCGGCTTGCCCTTGAGCTTGCGCGCGTCGGCGTGTTCCCCTAACAGCACGTGGCCGCGCCCTAGCTTCCGGCCCGTTTGCAGCCCATCGATCCACGCGACCGAATAGGTGTACTGATGCTGGGTCTCCGTGCAGACGCGGCACGTCTCGACCCAATTCGCCGTCTTAATCGCACGCTGCCGGATGTACGCCGACGGCACCTTTTTCAGCCGCAGCGTCGCCGCATAGATAAATCCCGTCAAGCCCATGCCGCCGAGCGTGGCCCAAAACAGATCGGCGCACTCATTGCGCGAGCAGCGCACTGTCGAGCCATCGGCCAACACCATGTCCAGCGATTCGACAAAGGCGGCGATGGACCCCTCGGCGTGGTGGTTTTTGCCGTGTACATCCGCGGCAATGCAGCCGCCGAGCGTGGGAAATTTGGTCCCCGGCGTAACGGGCGGGAAAAAGCCTTGGGGCAGGGCAAAGCGGATGATCTCCGCGAAGGTAATGCCGGCTTGCGCGCGCAAAAGC
Source organism: Gemmatimonadota bacterium (assembly GCA_028875345.1). Taxonomy (GTDB): domain Bacteria; phylum Latescibacterota; class UBA2968; order UBA8231; family UBA8231. The sequence continues at coordinate 10,988 of JAPPEG010000023.1, read as the reverse complement.
CCGCGCTGCGGATCGAAGTCGAGCAGGTGCTTGAGGGGCAGGGTGGAGACGACGCGCTCGTACAGGCAGGCGTCGCCATACGAGCGGCAATTGCCTTGGGGCAAAATCGGGGTCTCGGCAGCGCGACCGAGGTCGCTTAGATAGCGCGCGCGCTGAACCGAGGCGGCGACGAGCGGGTACAGCCCCCAGCCGGAAGTGGCGATTTTTTTATCCAATAGTCGAAGTAGGTAGAGAGGAACCTGTTATGGTTATGCTGAGCGCAGCGCAGCGGAGTCGAAGCAGCACATACCTAAAGCTCCCGTGCGCAACGTCAGTTTTAAAAAATATAACCTATCTCCCAAAAACCAGTGCTACCTATCGCGCCATTCCGTCGTCCAACCCAGCCCGCCCTCCTTGTGGCCGCCCTATACCTTTCTCCCATATTGACCTATCTTCTCTTACATGTTCAACGCTGAGCGAATGCGACCATGCAGGTAACACTTGCACCTCAGACCATAGAGACCCTTGTACGCGGCGAATGCGCCGATGTATTCTCGACCTTGGGTATGCATCCGTTAGACGACGGATGGGTCGTGCGCGCGTTCTTGCCCGATGCAACGAGCGTGCGAGTCGTCGAGCGGGATGGACAAAACGCGAGCTTTCCGGCGGCCAAAATCCATGCCGACGGACTGTTCGAGGCGCGGATCACGGACCGCAGTACACCCTTTGCCTACCATCTAGAAGTAACAAACGCGCAGGGCGAGGTTCGCTGCTGCCGCGACCCGTACTCGTTCTGGCCTCAGTTCGCATCCCAAGACCAATACCTCTTCAACGAAGGAACGCTCTACCGCGCCTACGAGATGCTGGGGGCGCATCCGCGCTGCATCGACGAAACCGAGGGCACGTATTTCGCAGTGTGGGCACCGAGCGCCCGCCGGGTCAGCGTGGTCGGCGATTTCAATGGCTGGGACGGTCGGCGGCACTGTATGCGCTCGCTGGGCACGTCCGGAGTCTGGGAACTGTTCATCCCAGAGGTGGGCGCGGGCGCGCTCTACAAGTACGAAATCCTCAGCCGCGACGACGACGTGCTGCTCAAGAGCGATCCCTTTGCCTTTGCGGCCGAGCCGCCGCCGCGCACGGCTTCCGCCGTCTGCCAGAGCGATGCGTTCGCTTGGCACGACGACGCATGGATGGCCGCGCGACGGGAGCGCAACTGGGTGGAAGCTCCCCTCGCCATCTACGAAGTGCATCTCGGCTCTTGGCGTCGCAACGGCGATGACTACCTCGACTATCGCACGCTAGCTCACCAATTGGTTCCCCACGTAGCCGAACTGGGCTTTACCCATATCGAGCTAATGCCGGTAGCCGAGCATCCCTTCGACGGCTCGTGGGGCTATCAAGGGACCGGGTATTTCGCTCCGAGCGCGCGCTTTGGCACGCCCGAGGATTTCGCTTATTTCATCGACTACTGCCATCGCCACGAGATTGGCGTGATTCTCGACTGGGTGCCCGCGCACTTTCCCAGCGACGCCCACGGCTTGGCCCAGTTCGACGGCACCAGCCTCTACGAACACCGCGACCCGCGCCAAGGGCAGCATCCCGATTGGCACACCTGCATATTCAACTATGGCCGCGCCGAAGTTCGCTCCTTTCTCATTTCCAACGCCCTGTTTTGGCTCGAACGCTTTCACCTCGACGGCCTGCGGGTCGATGCCGTAGCCTCCATGCTCTACCTCGACTACTCGCGCTTAGAAGGGGAATGGGTGCCCAACGCCTATGGCGGGCGCGAAAACCTCGAAGCCATCGACTTCCTCAGACAGCTCAATACGACCGTCGGCGAGCACTATCCCGGCGCACTGATGATCGCCGAAGAATCGACGGGTTGGCCAGAGGTTTCCCGGCCGGCCGACACTGGTGGCCTTGGCTTTGGCTTCAAGTGGAACATGGGCTGGATGAACGACGTGCTGCGCTACATGCAGCGCGATCCGATCCACCGCTGCCACCACCAAGACGACCTGACCTTTGGCATGCTCTACGCCTATTGCGAAAACTTCGTATTGCCGCTGTCGCACGACGAGGTGGTACACGGCAAGCGCTCGCTGTTGAGCAAGATGCCCGGCGACGCCTGGCAGCAACTGGCCAACTTGCGCTTGCTCTACGGCTTTATGTACGGGCACCCGGGCAAAAAGTTGCTGTTTATGGGGGCCGAACTAGCGCAGTGGGAAGAATGGGATCACCAAAGCGAGCTGCCCTGGCACCTACTCAACGACGAGGCCCATCAAGGCGTCTATCGCTGGCTTTGCGATCTCAACCGGCTCTATCGCCGCTGCGCGGCCCTGCACCGCACCGATGCGTATCCCGCTGGTTTTGAGTGGATCGACTGCTCGGACGCTGCGCAGAGCATCGCGGCTTTTGCGCGCCGCGCCGAGGGCGAAAAACCCCTGATCTTCGCGTGCAATTTTACCCCAGTCCCCCGCGCGGACTACCGGCTCGGGCTGCCAGCCGCCGGGCCGTACCGCGAAGTGCTCAACAGCGATGCCGAAATCTACGGCGGCAGCGGCGTGGGCCACGGCGGCTGGGTGCAAACCGAGAAAGTCGCCTGCCACGGCCGGCCGCATTCGGCGCGGTTGCGCCTGCCGCCACTGGGCGTGTTAGTTCTAGAGCCGAAGTAGAGCAATGCTAATTTGCCATGCTTGAGATACTTTCACACGTCGCCAGCGAACTGCGACGGCTCGGCAAACAGCGCCTCGCACTGATCGGCGGCGGAGTCTTGGCGAGTGCGGTTCTAGTCGCCCTGCTGGCCCCGCTGCTGGCACCATACGATCCACTGGCGCAAAACCTCTACGCGCGCTTGCAGCCGCCGTCGGTGAGCCATTGGCTGGGAACGGACGACTTTGGCCGCGACATCTTCAGCCGCATCGTGTACGGCGCCCGCATCTCGTTGCGGATCGGGCTAGTCGCCATCGCCCTGGCCGCCTCCACCGGCACCTTGCTCGGCCTCGTAGCCGGGTATCGCGGCGGGGTCGCCGACATGCTCATCATGCGGCTGATGGACTTGATGCTGGCGTTTCCCAGCATCTTGTTGGCCATTGCCATCGTCGCCGTCATCGGGCCGGGCATCGACAATGCCATTCTCGCCGTCAGCATCGTTTTGGTGCCGCAGTTTGCCCGCCTCATGCGCTCGTCCGTGTTGACCGTGCGCGAGGCCACCTACGTCGAGGCCGCGCGCGCGCTGGGAGCGAGCGAATCGCGGCTGCTGTTCTACAGCATCTTGCCCAACTGCACGGTTCCCCTCATCGTGCAAGCCACGCTCAGCTTGGGCACGGCCATCCTCGACGCGGCCGGGTTGAGCTTTTTGGGATTGGGAGCCCAGCCGCCAACTCCCGAGTGGGGAGCCATGCTATCCGGCGGGCGCGAACTGCTTTTACAAGCGCCTTGGGTCATGGCCTTTCCCGGACTGGCCATCTTCGTGGTCGTCCTCGCACTAAACCTCTTTGGCGACGGGCTTAGAGACGCCTTGGATCCCAAAATCACCTGATGGGGAGTTGACAATTATGAAAAATATCCTCCCCCTACTCTGCGCCCTCGCACTCATAGCGGGCGGCTGCGCGGGCCTACGGGGCACTAAAGCGCCTGCATCCGCAGGGCCGACGGCCTCCGACCAAGCCATGCAGTACTTCGTCAAGGCCAAGGTCTTTGAAGCTCAACACAACTACCTCGGCGCAATAGTCGCCTTGCGCAACGCGGCCGATCTCGACTCGACTTCGCCTACCATCTACGCCCGCCTCGCTTACAATTACCAGCGCATCAATGACCCCCACATGGCCGTCCATTTTGCCCTCAAGGGCTTGGCATTGGACGGAAGTCAGGTGGGGTTGCGCCGTCTGCTGATTCGCATCTTGGAGAGCGAAGGCGAGCGCGAGGATGCCATCGATCACATTGAAGAGTTGCTGCGCTACGAGCCAGACAATTGGCCGCTCTACCGCCACTTGGCCTACCTCTACTTTGAAACGGGCCAACCCGAGCGCGTCGCTCCGCTCTTCAAGGAGGTGCTCGCTCAAGAGCACATACCACCAGAGGTCAAGGTAGATATAGCTGGCATTTTTTCGCGCATCAACCAGCAAAAAGAGGCCGAGCGCATCTATCGCCGCGTGCTCGCGGCCGACCCTATGGTCGAGGCCGCTTGGCTGGGTCTGGCTGAGCTCAAGCTGGCACAGGGACATCGCCACGAGGCCATTGCCATCTACCGCGAGGCCGCCGGCCACCTGCCCGACAGCAGCGTCCCCTACCACTTGGCGCGGCTGATGCTCACCGAGCGCGACCTAGAGGACATCCTCGTCGAAGAGGGTGCCGAAGTGCTCTACCACTTGGGAGTAGCCCTGTCCGAGGCCGGCCAGTACGACCAAGCGACGTTGGTCTTTAAGCGCATCGTCGAGATGCAGCCCCAAACGGTCGAGCAGTGGACCGACCTAGCGCGCCATTACATCTACCTGGAGGACTACGACTCGGCCACCGCCGTCCTCAGCCAAGCGGCAGAGGCCATGCCCGACAGCAGCGAGATCTACCTGTACTGGGGGACGGCCCTCGAGAGCACCGAGCGCTACGACGAGGCCATAGCCGTGTACCAGCGCGGCCTTGAGCGCCTGCCCGACGCGGTTGAGATATATCTGTACTGGGGACTGGCACTAGAGCAACAAGACGCTTGGGCAGACGCGATAGAAGTCTATAGCCAAGCTCTTGCAGCATCCCCAGGCCACGCCGCACTGCACGTGCGATGGGGCATCAGCCTCGGGCGACAGGGACAGTGGGAAGACGCGCTGGCCCAATACGAAACAGCGGCCTCACTCGACCCTGCGTATAGCCCAACCTTTCTGCACTGGGGCATCGCGTTAGAGGAACTAGAGCACTGGGAAGTGGCCCTTGAGAAGCTGAATCAGGCCGTTGCCCTCGCCAACGACAAGAGCCGCGTACTCTTTTACCTCGGAGCCTGCTACGAACAGGCTTCGCGCAAACTGGGCCGCGACGAGTACTTCGACCGCGCCATAGAGACCTTCCAACGCCTGCTGGAGATCGAGCCAAACGATGCGTACGCCCTCAACTACCTCGGCTACATGTACGCGGACAAGGGCGTGCGGCTGACAGAAGCAGTCGCGCTCTTGGAGAAGGCGATCGCGCTCGAACCGGACAACAGCGCGTTCCTCGACAGCATCGGCTGGGCCTATTTCCGCCTCGGCGAGCTAGCACAGGCCGAACAATACCTGCAACAAGCCTTGGAGCAAATGGACGAGGGCGATCCCGAGGAGCAGGCCGTGATCTTCGACCACGCTGGCGACATTGCCAGTGCCCTCGGCAAAATGGACGAGGCGCGCGCACATTGGCAAAAGGTGCTGGAACTCGCGCCGGACAACGAAGAGGTCCAGCGCAAGCTGCTGCCGTGATGCATACTCCGCGCTCGGGGCACCCCCGAAATTTCCAGACAGCTTACAAATGGGTTGCGCTCTGCGCCCTAACGCTAGCTTGCGCACCGCCGCTGGTGGTGCGTGAGGGTTGGGATGCAGACCAAGGACCGGCTGCCTTGCTCGCCGCTTCGACGTCCCTCGCCCAGTTCGCGGATCTGACGGCAGAAGCGGCCATTGAACTGCGGCGCGGCGAGATGCGCGATCGGGGGACGGCCCTCGTGCAGCTAGTCAATCCAGATCTCTTCCGCGTCGAGGTGCGCGGCCCTTTCTTTACGCACATCTTTACCGCTCTCCTCGAAGGCGACAGCCTAACCGTGTACGGCCGGGGCATGGACCAGCCCTTAAAGGGATCAGTGCATGGCCGACTGCTAACTACGTTGACCGGACTAGATTTGGGATCCTGCGACCTGCGCTACGCCTTGCTCGGCTTTGTCGAGCCAGGTTCCATCGTCAAGCCGATCGAATATCCGCAGGCCGACCACGCAGTGGTTGCGTTCGCGGGAGGACGGCAGGCGTGGCTAGACCTGCGCCGCGGCTTGGTGTTGCGCGAGAGCATCCCCCTGCCCGAGGGTGAAGTCCTACTCCGCGAGCTAAAAGAATACCGGCGCGAGCAAGCGCTCTATCTGCCGCGCCGGGTAGAAATTCGTCAGCGCGATATTCTGCTGGCGTTGTCCTATAAAAACTACGCCTTCAACCGCGGCCTAGATGCCGAACAGTTGCGACGGGGTATGCCTTGAAACGGGGTGTGGTGACATAAGGATAGAGGAGGCCTCCCTCTTAGCAGCCAAACGGAGCAAAAGACAAGTAGACCTTAGCTTGAGACATTTGCTGATTGCTTGCTGCATTTCCCTCTGCGCAGTCTCCACGCTTGGAGCCCAAGCATTTCTCTGCGCCGGACACGCGGCGGACGAGCCGCTGGCCGCCGCCAAAATTGCCGACGCGGTGCGGCTGCCCGTGCTGCCCGCTAGTGGCTCAATCTACGTCCTGGCAGTCTTCGCCCGTTTCGCCGATGAAGAACCTACACCCGTGCCCGCGTGGGCTGACCAGCTCTTTGACCCCGAGCGCGAGGGGAGCTTTGCCCACTTCTATCACGCGATGTCCCTCGGTCAACTCGCAATCACCGGCGAGGTTCTGCCGCAACGCTTGGCCGCCGCACAAGCGGCATCCGCCTATTTGGCCGACGCCCCGGGCCAGCGCGGTCGCTACGGAGATTTCGCGCGCGAAATCCTCGCCCAAGTCGATGCCCAAATCGACTTGGCTCGCTTTGACAACGACGGCCCCGACGGCATCCCTAACTCCGGCGACGACGACGGCTGGGTCGATTATATCTTCATCAACATGCAGTCGGTGCCCAACGGCTTTTTGTTTGGCTCGGCGACGGGGTTGGTGAGCTTGGGCTTGGAAGAAAAACCTTTTGTATCCCGGGCGCTTGGCCCCGACGGCAGCCCCATCCGCGTCAGCGGTTTGCCGTCGCAGGGAGCGGTTCAAGAGACCGGCAACTTCGCCCAGACCGTGGGGGTGATGGCCCATGAGTTTGGGCACAGCCTAGGACTACCCGATTTTTTCGACACCTCCTTCCTCAAAAACCCCACCCAAAATCCGGCCGAGGACAGCGCCGGCATTGGCCGATGGGGCTTAATGGGCTGGGGAGCGCATGGCTGGGATGGCATGAGCGGTCCAGCAGCCTTCAGCGCCCGCAGTCTAGAGCAATTGGGTTGGATCGGCGCGAAAAACGAGCGGCTGATCTTGGTCGAGCGCGACAGTTGGGATCTGCGGGTGCGCGATTTGTACTCCGGCGGCGCGATATACAAAATTCCGTTGCGCGCCGAGACGCCGAATAACAATACCCTGTGGACGGAATATTTGCTGCTGGAATACCGCGGTCGGGAAAACTACTACCACCGAGGCGAACCTGCTGCTGGGATGCTGGTCTGGCACGTCCGGCCCCAAGTCTTCGACAACGACGACGAACGCCGCAAGCACCTCGATCTAGTTGCAGCCGACGGGCAATACGCCGACGCCGGCTTTCCCCTAGGCCAGACGGCCGACCGCTTCGCCGGCCGCGACAATCTCGACTTCTGGGCGCACGACGCTTCTTACGCCCGTGCCCGGGGCGGCAATCTCGGCGACGCGAGCGATCTATTCGATGGAGTGCGCTATCGCCGTCTCGCCGTCGAGACCAATCCCTCGACACTGGCCACGCCGACGCTCAGCCAAGCGACCACGGGCCTGACCCTGCAAAATATGCGACCGGACGGCGACGGATTGGCGCTAGATGTGGTGATGCCGCGCTGGGGCGGGGTATTGCGCGAGGAAGTGCACTGGGCGGGTGAGGTGCTGATTGATGGCGATCTGACGGTTGCGCCCGCCGGCCGACTCGTGGTTTTCCGCAATACCCAGATCAGGGTGGCCGGATCGGACCGCCTGCAGATGGGGCTGGATCCAGAACGGACCGAACTCCACATACGCGGCGACTTCGTCATCCGCTCGGCCGCAATCTCGCAGATTGCCAATACCCTGCACGTCCACCCCGATACCACGCGCTTTCTATCCGCGGTCTCAGGAGAGCAATGGGCCGGGATTTTTATCGCGCCAAGCCCGACAAGTGAACTGACCTTTCCCATCGGCAGCTACGAGATTGTTGACGCGGTGCGCGGCCTAGTGGTCGAGGGGGTGCCTGCGGCGGAAAATTTGGTCATTCACGGCTTTATCTCCGCCCAAGCCGAAGAAGCCGCTCGCCGCGACACCTTTGCGCCAGGGGTGCGAATTCCGCTGGCCTTAAAGGTCGAAAATCACTCGCCACTCACCTTTCTCGCCAATGTGCGCACTTTTATCGAGTGGAATAACCCGCTGCTGCATCCATCCAGCGGTGCTGGCCGTTCGCGCACTGTTTCCTTTCCCCCAGGCGAAAAGAACGTCTTTTTTTTCGGCCCAGACCCGACCCTGAGTGAGGAGGCTACGCCCGGAACTGAAGTGGAGTTTACAGTACACGTCGAAAAAGACGGCGTCCCGATATGGTGGGATACCTTTGCGATCGTCGTGGCTGACGCACCGACCACCTTGCCGGACAACTTCGCACTGTTGCACAATTTCCCCAATCCCTTCAACGCAGAGACGCAAATCGTCTATCGCTTGCCGCAAGAGGCGCGGGTGCGGCTGACTGTATTCAATGCCATCGGCCAGCCAGTGCGCCAATTAGCCAACGCCACGCAGGCGGCGGGGACGCACCGGGTGACTTGGGATGGCCAAGACGACCGGGGTAACCCTGTGGCGACGGGTATTTATTTTTATCAGTTCGCCGCTGGTCCCTTCTATCAAGTGCGGCCGATGGTTCTACTCAAATAGCACTGAATCGTTTGACAGTTTTAGGCCCTCATGCGTACTTAGAAGAGGGTATTTCAATCATACATTTTGGGGAGGAAATTACATGAGCAAACTCAGAGTAGGCATGATCGGCGGCGGCGGCCCTGATTCCTTTTTCGGCATGGTCCACAACCGCGCCATCGCGCTCGATGCCAGCCGCGAATTGGTCGCTGGCGCACTGCGCTCCAACCCAGAGTCGGCCATGCGCGCGGCCGACGACTACGGCATCGAGGGCTATCCCACCTATCAGGCGCTGTTAGAGGCGGTGCAAAACGGCGAGCAAGCCCTCGATTACGTCACCATCGTCACGCCCAACTTCGCCCACTATGAGCCAGCCAAAGCCTTTTTGCAGGCTGGCATCCCAGTGCTCTGCGAAAAGCCCATCACCATGACGGTTGCCGAAGCCGAAAATTTGGCCCAAATCGTCGAGCGCGAGCAGGTGCCCTTTGTGCTGGCCCATACCTACACGGGCCACCCCATGATGATGCTGGCCAAGGAAATGATCCACAGCGGCGAGATCGGCCAAGTCCGCAAGGTGGTTTCCTGGTACAATCAGGGCTGGCTGGCCACGGCCCTCGAACAGACCGGCCAGCAGCAGGCGTCCTGGCGCACCGATCCCGCGCGCACGGGTATCTCCAATTGCGGCGGCGACATTGGCACGCACGCCCTTATCGCCGCGACTTGGGTGACCGGGCTGGCTGTCGAGCGGGTCTCGGCACGGCTCAACACCTTTGTCGAAGGCCGCGTACTCGACGACGACTTCAACGTAATCGGCGAGTTGGAAAACGGCGGCACCGCGCTGATCACGGCCACGCAGATCGCGGTTGGCTACCGCAACGACAACGGCTTCCGCGTCTTCGGTACCAAAGGCTCTATCGAATGGCATCAGGAGCGGGCCGAATGCCTGCTAGTGCGCTACGGCGATGGCCGCGACATTACTTATTGGCTTGGCGCTGAATTCGACCTGCCCGCGTCGGTCGCCTCGTACTTGCGGGTCCCCTCGGGACACCACGAAGACTTCTTCCCAGCCCTCGCCAACCTCCACACCACCATTGAGCGACTCATCCGCGCACGCCGTGGCGAACAGGACGTGCCCGCGGCCTTTCCGCATCCGAGCGTGGAAGAGGGCGTAGCAGGTATGAAATTCGTCACAGCCGCCGTAGAATCGTCCAACAACAGTGGCGCGTGGACGCAGGTTTAGCGCATCGCTTTTTGAAACTATGTAGGCTCTAGGTGAGTTCTAATAGATAGAACTCCATAAACCCTTTTCAGGAGAATTTTCCATGAAACTGTTTTACGCTGTCTGCGTTGGGGCCGTCTTATTCGCCGCCTGTGCAGACCGAGACCCCCTATCCTCAACCGCAGACAGAGCAGGTAAGCCGGTGGTCTCTACTGAGCCAGTTGCTGGCTTGCCTGAACCGCGCGAGCCAGCGGACTTCACAGTGCGGATCGAAAACATCGGTACGCTCCTCGCGCCCGGTGCATGGGTCGTGCAGCGCGGGGGGAGGCCCATCTTCCGAGTCGGCCAGCCCGACCGCGGCGTGGGCCTCGAAGCCCTCGCCGAGGACGGTGATCCAACGATGTTGGCCGCGAACCTTTCCAGAAACAGCGGGATTTTCAACACGCCAGTGGGAGCCGACAGCCCCGGTCCGCTGACGCCTCTTATGGATATGGCTATGGACATGGGCAACGCCTATGAGTTCAGCTTCACGGCTCGGCCGGGTGACCGGCTGTCTTTCGCCACCATGTACGTGCAGTCCAACGACCTTTTCTTAGCACCCAATGACACCGGCATTGGGCTGTTCACCAGCGGCGGCCAGCCGATAAGCGACGACGTCACCACTCTGATCGGGCTGTGGGACGCCGGTACGGAAGTCAACGAGGAGCCGGGCGTGGGTGAAAACCAAGCGCCGCGGCAGGCTGGTCTCAACACCGGTGCAGATGAAGGCGGTGCGGTGCGCTTAGTGGACGACGGATACACCTATCCGGCCGTAGCTGAGATGGTGATTGTCACCATCACCTCCGAAGGCGGCGTACCCCTCAGCGACATGGACGACGGAACCATGGACGACGGAACCATGGACGACGACGGAACCACGGACGACGACGGAACCACGGACGACGACGGAACTACGGACGACGACGGAACCACGGACGACGACGGAACCACGGACGACGACGGAACCA